>CAZOZE010000066.1:0-8578 GCA_964584215.1 uncultured Rhodobacterales bacterium | reverse complement strand
GCATTTCCAGCTTGTCGCGGGCGCGCTGTCGGCCACGCCCGAGAAATCGCGGCTGTCGGGCGCCGATCTGGGCCTCGACCCGGCGCGGGTCTATGACGACTTCGCGGCGATGGCCGAAGCGGAGGCGGCGCGCGCCGACGGCGTCGAGGCGGTCGCCATCGTCACCCCCAACCACATGCACTTCGCGCCCGCCAAGGCGTTTCTGGAGCGCGGCGTGCATGTGATCTGCGACAAGCCGCTGACAGCGACGCTGAAGGACGCACGGGAACTGGCTGAAATTGCGTCCAAATCCGACGCGCTGTTCGTGCTGACCCACAACTACACCGGCTATCCGATGATCCGGCAGGCCCGCGCCATGGTCGCCGAGGGGGCGCTGGGCGCGATCCGCGTCGTGCAGGTGGAATACGCGCAGGACTGGCTGAGCCGCAGGCTGGAGGACACCGGCCAGAAACAGGCGGCTTGGCGCACCGACCCCGCCCGCTCCGGCGTCGGCGGCGCCACCGGCGACATCGGCACCCATGCGCTGAACCTCGCGACCTTCGTCACCGGGCTGGCGCCCACCGCGCTCTGCGCCGATCTCGACAGCTTCGTTGAGGGTCGCGCGCTGGACGACAACGCCCATGTGCTGCTGCGCTTTGGCGGCGGGGCCAAGGGGATGCTGTGGTGCTCGCAGGTGGCGCCGGGGCATGAGAACGGCCTGCGCCTGCGCGTCTATGGCGAGAACGGCGCCCTGAGCTGGTCGCAGGAGGAGCCCAACACCCTGTGGAGCGCGCCGCTGGGCGAGCCGCAGCGCCGCCTCACCCGCAACGGCCCCGGCGCCCACCCGGCGGGAACCCGCGTCAGCCGCATCCCCGCAGGCCATCCCGAGGGCTATCTGGAGGGTTTCGCGACGATCTACGCCGAAGCCGCCGCCGCGATCCGCGCCAGCCGCGCCGGGGCGCCGGTCCCGCCGGAGGTGACGTTCCCCGGGATTGCCGAGGGCGTGGCGGGCGTGGCCTTCGTGGACGCCTGCGTGCGCTCGTCACGCGAGGGCGGCGTCTGGCTGACGCTGTAACCTCGATGTGCACCCTGTTCGCCAACACCCTGCCGCAGGAGGCGATGCGCCGCCTGTTCGACGTGGCGCCGCCCGACGACCATCTCGGCAACGCCGCGCCGCTGCCCGCGATCTTTCCGCGCGACGCGGCGCCGACGGTGCGCGTCGGCGCGGGCGGAGGGCGCGAGCTGGTTCGCGCGCACTGGGGGTTTCCGCTGCCGCAGGCGTCAAAGCGCACCGGCGCGCCGATCCTGCCCAGGGCCGTGGTCAACGCCCGCGACGATGCGCTGACCCGCTCGCCGTTCTGGCGCGACAGCTTTCGCGACCGCCGCGCGCTGCTGCCCGCCACCGCGTTCTGCGAGCCGAAGGGAGCGAAGCCGGCGATCCGCGTCTGGTTCGCCATGAAGGGCGACGCCGCCCGCCCTTCGCCTTCGCCGCGCTCTGGCGGCGCTGGCGCGGGGTCTATCGCGGCGGCGAGACGGTCGAGATCGACGCGGTCACGATGATCACCACCACGCCCAACACGCTGGTCGCGACGGCCCATCCCGACCGGATGCCCGCGATCCTGCCGCCCGAGGCGTGGGAAGGCTGGCTGACGGGTTCGCCGCAGGCGGCGCTGGCGCTGCTCGGCCCCTACCCGGCCGAGGCGATGCGGATCGTGGGACAAGGCGCCGACCTGATGGCCGACGCCGCCTGAACCGCTCTCATCCCTGCGCCTCCGCCAGCCCCGCCGCCAGCACGGCGCCGCCCGCGCACATCGCGGCGAACGCCGCCAGCGCCGCCGCAGGGCCAAACGCCGCCGCCACCGCGCCCATCGCGCCGCCCGCCAGCAGCACAAGGCCGATGGCGGTGTTGGACAGCGCGGTGTTGAGCGCGCGCGCGCCGTCGCCGGACATGTCGGTGAGGTGGACTTTTCGCGCGCCCCGCACGCCTTCATGCGCGACCTGAAGCGCAAACACCGCCAGCGCCGCGCCGACCGCGCCGCCAAGCCCGCCGCTCAGCGCGCCCGCCAGCGCCGCCGCGCCGCACACCCCCGCCCCCAGCGCCCCCGCCGCCGCCAGCGCAAGACGGCTTGAGCGGTCGGCCAGCCGTCCCCAGACATAGCCCGAGGCGACCGACGCCGCCGCCGAGGCGAGCAACAGCGGCCCCAGCGCCTCCGCCCCGCCCGCCAGCGCCACGAGAAACGGCGGCGCCAGCGCCGTGCCGGTCAGCAGGCCCCGCGCGGCGATGAAGCGGCGCAACTGCGCGTCGTCGCGCACGGCGTCGCGCAGCGCGCGCCAGCCGATCCGCTCCGCCCGCCCGGCCTTCGGCGCCTCATTCAGCGTCAGGAACAGCGCCGCCGCCGCCAGCCACAACGCGCCCGCCAGCGCGACGGCGGCGGCGATCATCGGCGTCGCGGGCGCGATCCAGCCCAGCGTCAGCGCGACGGCGAACAGCGCGGCCCCCGCAGCGCCCAGCGTGGAGGCCGCGCCCAGCGCGGCGCCGCGCGCGCCCTTCTCCACCGTGCGCGCCAGCGCGTCCTTGTGGCTGAGCGAGCCCAGCGCGCGCGCCAGCGACAAAACCGCCAGCCAGCCGAGGATCGCCAGCGCCGCCGCCAGACCGTTCAGCGTCAGCGCCGCCGCCGCGATTCCCAGCGCCGCAAGCCCCTGCGCAAACGACGCCAGCGCCCACAGCCGCTTGCGCAGCGGCGCCGCCGCCACCACCGGCGCCAGCGGCAGTTGCGGCGCCAGCGCCCCGGCCTCGCGGACGGGGACCAGCAGCGCAAGCGCCCAGCCGGGCGCGCCCAGCGCGGTCATCATCCAGGCCAGAACCAGCTTTGGGTTGATCAGCCCGTCGGCGAGTTTTGTCGCCGAGAGCGCCGCGATATGGGTGAGGAAATCGCGCGCCGCACGCGGCGCGACCGGGTTCTCCCGGCCCGCCAGCGCCGCATAGGCGCGCTGCGCGGCGGTCATCGGCCTATTGCTGCGGCGTGGCCAGCGGGTCGAGCGCCATGCGTCCGCCGTCCACCCCGAGTACCTGGCCGGTGATGAAGCTGGCGCGCGGCGAGGCGAGATAGACCGCCGCCTCCGCCGCCTCGTCGGCCTCGCCGATCCGCCCCATCGGCGTCGCGCGCACCAGCGCCTCGCGCAGGCCCTCGGTTTCGCGCAGCGCCGCCACCATCGCGCGCGTCATCACCGCGCCCAGCGCCACCGCGTTCACCCGCACGCCGCTGGGCGCCAGCGACACCGCCATCGACCGCGTGAGCTGCTCCAGCGCCGCGCAGGCGACCGAATAGGGGAAAAGCTGCGGCGTGGTGCGCTGCGCGGCGATGGAGGAGATGTTGACGATGGCGGCGGACGGCGCCCCGGCGTCGCCCGCGCGCGCCTCGATCATCCGGCGCGCGGCGGCCTGGCTGAGCAGGAACACCGAGCGCACATTCGCGGCCCAGGCGCTGTCGAAAGTCTCCACATCCACCGCCATGGCGTCGCCCTGCACCGGGGTCAGACCGGCGTTGACCAGAATGTCGATGCGCTCGAGCCGGTCGGTGGCGGAGGCGATCAGGTTGGCGATGCCCAGCTTCTCGCGCAGGTTGCAGCACCAGCGATGCACCTTGGCGCCGCTCTCCAGCAGCGCGTCGGCCTCGGCGTCGAGCGCGTCCTCGTCGCGGTCGGTGAGCAGGAGGGTCGCCCCCTCCTCGGCGAATCGGCGCGCGATGGCCAGCCCCACGCCGCCGCCCGCCCCGGTGACGATGGCGCTGCGGCCCTCCAGCAATCCGGCCATGGCTTGCGATCTCTCCCGCGACGCTTTCCTGCCTTCACCTTAAAAGCATCGTCAGCGCCGCGCCATGACCGATGTGCGGACGCCGCATTTTCACTCTCGCGCGCGACCCGCGCACAGCTTATTTGTGCTCACGCCGCAAGCTGGGGAGAGAGCGCTATGGAATTGCTGAGCGATCCGGCCGTCTGGGCCAGTTTCCTGACCCTGGTGGCGCTGGAGATCGTGCTGGGGGTGGACAACGTCATCTTCATCTCGATCGTCGCCGGCCGCCTGCCGCAGGAGCAGCGCGCGCGCGCGATGCGGCTGGGGCTGAGCGGCGCGCTGGTGTTGCGCATCGGGCTGCTGATGTCGATCGCCTGGATCGTCTCGCTGACCGCGCCGGTCTTTGCGGTTGGCGGGTTCGACCTGTCATGGCGCGACATCATCCTGCTGATGGGCGGTCTGTTCCTGATCTACAAGGCGGTGTCGGAGATCCACGGCGAGGTCGAGGGTGAGGAGCATGTCGAAAAGTCCGTGAACGGCAAGGCGGCGTTCGCCGCCGTGCTGGGGCAGATCATGGTGCTGGACCTGGTGTTTTCGCTCGACAGCGTGATCACGGCGGTCGGCGTGGCCGATCATGTGGAGGTGATGATCGCGGCGGTGGTGATCGCGATCATCGTGATGATGGTCGCGGCGCAGCCCATCGCCGGGTTCGTGGCGCGTCACCCCTCCACCAAGATGCTGGCGCTGGCGTTTCTGGTGATGATCGGCATGGCGCTGATGGCCGACGGGCTCGGCTTTCACATCGACCGCGGCTTCATCTATGCGGCGATGGTGTTCGGCGGGGCGGTCGAGGCGCTCAACCTGATGCGCGGGCGGCGGCGCAAGACGCCTGCGCTGGAGGACGTGCAGCGCTAGCGGCGCGATTGCGGCGGCGATTCGGCGGGGCTAGGGTGCGCCCCTGACAGAAGGCGGCGCCGCCCGCCGCCGCAGGAGCGCCCGCCGCGATGACCGACCCCGACTATCTCGCCCGCCGCCCGGCCAACTTTCAGCCGCTGACGCCGCTGCAGTTTCTGGAGCGCGCGGCGCATGTTCATCCCGCGCGCACGGCGGTGATCCACGGGCCGGGGCGCACCGACTACGCCACGCTCTACGCGCGGACCCGGCGACTGGCTTCGGCGCTGACGGCTGCGGGGGTGCGGCCGGGCGAGACGGTGGCGACGCTCCTTTTCAACACGCCGCCGCAGTTGGAGGCGCATTACGGCGTCCCCATGGCGGGCGCGGTGCTGAACGCGCTCAACACCCGGCTCGACGCGGCGGGGATCGCCTTCATCCTCGACCATGGCGCCGCGAAGGCGCTGATCGTGGATGCGGAGCTTGCGCCGCTGGCGCAGGCGGCGCTGGCGCTGTGCAAGGCCAGGCCGGCGCTGGTGGAATACGTCGATCCGACCACCGGCGCCGCCGCGACGCTGACGGGCGCGACCGATTACGAGGCGTTCCTCGCGGCGGGCGACCCGGCCTTCGCCTGGGCGCCGCCCGCCGACGAGTGGGACACCATCGCGCTCAACTACACCTCCGGCACCACCGGCGACCCCAAGGGCGTGCTCTACCACCATCGCGGCGCGGCCTTGCTGGCGACCGGCAACGTGGTGCATGCGGGCATGGCGCAGGGCGCGGTCTATCTGTGGACGCTGCCGATGTTTCACTGCAACGGCTGGTGCTTTCCGTGGACCGTGTCAATCATCGCGGGAACCCATGTCTGCCTGCGGCAGGTGCGCGCCAAGGCGATGTATGACGCCATCGCCGACCATGGCGTGACGCATCTGTGCGGCGCGCCGATCGTGATGAGCACGCTGCTGAACGCGACCGAGGCCGAGCGTCGCGAATTTCCCCGGCGCGTGCAGTTCCTCACCGCCGCCGCGCCGCCGCCCGAGCCGGTGCTGGCGGGGATGGACGCGGCGGGCTTTGACGTGACGCATCTCTACGGGCTGACCGAGGTCTATGGCCCCGCCGTGGTCAACGAATGGGCGCCGGAATGGAACGCCCTGCCCGCGCCCGAGCGCGCGGCGAAAAAGGCGCGGCAGGGCGTGCGCTATGCGGCGCTGGAGGCGCTGGCAGTGCTCGACCCCGAGACGCTGACGCCGGTTCCCGCCGACGGCGAGACCATCGGCGAGGTGATGTTTCGCGGCAACGTGGTGATGAAGGGCTATCACAAGAACCCCGCGGCGACCGAGGCGGCGCTGGCGGGCGGCTGGTTTCACTCCGGCGATCTGGGGGTCACGCACCCCGACGGCTATATCCAGATCAAGGACCGCGCCAAGGACATCATCATCTCCGGCGGCGAGAACATCTCCTCGATCGAGGTCGAGGAGGCGCTCTACAAGCACCCCGCCGTCGCCTTCGCCGCCGTGGTCGCGAAGCCGGACGAGAAATGGGGCGAGACGCCCTGCGCCTTCGTCGAACTGAAACCCGGCGCCGAGGCGACCGAGGCCGAAATCATCGCCTGGTGCCGCGAACGGATGGCCGCCTTCAAGGCGCCGCGCGCCGTGGTGTTCTGCGAGGTGCCCAAGACCTCCACCGGCAAGATCCAGAAATTCGAGTTGCGACAACGCGCCAAGGCCCCTTGATCGCGGCGCGCATCGCACGACTTGTCACAGCCCGGCGTATTCCCGCCGTGCAAGGAGCAGACCGATGCGCGACTTTCCCGAAACCGAAGCGCTCAAGGCGCAGGCGGAGCCGCGCGGCCGCGCCGCCCTCGGGCTTTCGCCCAAAGGCATGTTCCACGACTGGGTGATCACGCCGATGAAGGGCCGCGCCGTCACCATCGCCGCGAAGGCGACCGCCATCGCGCTGTCGGTGTTCACCGGCGTCGTGCTGGTGGCCGCAGTTTACGCGCTGCTGGCGTGACGCGGCGCCACGCCGCTTGACCCCGGCGCGCGGCGCGCGATCTTTTGCTGTCAGGCGACGGGGAGGACAATGCCATGACCGAACAGGCTCAGGCGGCGGAAGCGGAGACAGAGGCGGCGAAACCGGAGGATCCGCTGGCGGAACTGAACGCGCGGCGGCAGAAATACGGCGTCGCCTATGCGATCTTCGCCGAAGGCATGAGCGGAACCAGCATGAACGGCGCCGTACTGGCCGCCAAGATCGTGATCGGCGTCATCGCGGCCTATGCGATTGGTTCAGCGATCTTTTCCGGCGTCGGCGGCTGAGCCGTCAGCCGCGCTCATCGGGATCGGCCGGCGGCGCCTCGTCAGGGGTCTGATCCTCGGCGGGCACGGCGTAATCGCCGCGAAACCAGCGCGCGAGGTCGATGTCGGCGCAGCGGCGTGAGCAGAACGGGCGAAACGCCTGATCGCGCGGCTTGCCGCAGATCGGGCAGGACGGCGGCCGCTCAGACATCGAGCAGCTCCGTGAGCGGCCGACGCTCGCGCTTGCGGGTCATCTCGACGTTGCCGAGCGGCGTCCAGCCCGCCACATGGGTTTCGACCGCATCCTCGGCGAAGGCGCGTTTGAGCGCGCTTTCAACGCCTTGGCGCGCGCCCTTCCTGATCGGCGCGAGATCGACCGTCACCAGTCCGCCCAGGCCCCGCAGCCGCAACTGACGCGGCAATTCCGCGCAGGCGGCGAGATTGGCGTTCTGCGCGGCGCCCTTGGAGAAGTCGTCGCCAGTGTTGATGTCCACCGCGACCATGGCGCTGGTCGCCTCGACGGTCATCCACGCGCCGCCGGGCAGATCGACGCGCGGGCGGCGCAGCGCCTCGATATGGTCCCATACGCCCAGCCGCTCGAACGCCGCGTCGCCGGTCTCCACCGCGTCGGGCGCGGGGTCGGCCCAGTCGCGCAGGGCGCGCGCCTCGGCGCCGGGGGCGGCCTCCAGCAACAGCGGCGCGGCGCCCGTGGCGCGGGCCAGCGCCGCGTCCATGCGCGCGCGCAGGGCGGCGATCTCACCGACGATGGCGGCGTCAGCAGCCTCCGACGCCGCCGAGCGCAGCACCACGCCCACGTCTTCCGCCGCCCCCGTCAGCGCCTGGGCGCCCAGCGCCGCCAGCCGCTCGCGCGCCGCGTGGCCCCTGACGCCGCGCGAGACATTGGCGCCGGGGGCGCCGGGGGTCAGCAGCGCGAGGCGGCCCTTGAAGATCGGCCGGTCGGTCAGCGGCGCCGCCTTGCCCGGATCGGCCCAGCGCGACACCTGCGCCAGCACCATGGCGCCGGGGCGCATCTGCGGGCCGCGCAGCCAGCCGCGCTGACCGCCGGGAAGGCTGAGGAAAGCCGCGCCCATCTGCGGCGCGACGCGGTCCACCCGCGCCCAATACAACGCCTCGGGCGCGGGCGCGGCGTCGCCGGGGCGGGGGTCGGCGAGGATGTCTTCAAGCCGTCCGTCCACCACCAGCGCGGCGATGGCGCGCCCGTCATGGCGCTCGATGGCGATCACCCGGCCCTTCATGCGGGCGCGCCTTCAAAAGTGACCGGATAGCCCGCGCCGCTCAGCAGGTTGGCGGTCTCGGTCAGCGGCAGGCCGACGACATTGGTGTAGCTGCCGAAAATCTCGGGGATGAAGGCGGCGAACACGCCCTGGATCGCATAGCCGCCCGCCTTGCCGCGCCACTCGCCAGAGCGCAGATAGGCCGAAAGCTCCATGTCCGACAGGCGCTTCACCTTCACTTGGGTCTCAACGCGGCGCGTCCAGAGCCGCGCGCCATGGCGCAGCGCGACTGCGGTGGTCACGCGATGGCGCCGCCCGGCCAGCAGCAGCAGGAACTGCGTCGCCTCGCCTGCGTCGGCGGGCTTGCCGAGGATGCGCGAGCC
>CAZOZE010000065.1:0-7020 GCA_964584215.1 uncultured Rhodobacterales bacterium | reverse complement strand
GGAGTTGCGCACGCAGAACCGCTCGCCCGCCTGACCGGAGGCGTAGAGCGCGCCCGCCGTGGCGCCATACAGCACCGTGTTGCCGATGATGGTGTTCAGATGCGGCGTCAGCGGGCTGCCCAGCGGCGGGCGCACCGTGATCGACGCCCCCGACAGGCCCTTGCCGACATAGTCGTTGGCGTCGCCGTGCACCACGATCTTCAGCCCCGGCGCCCCGAACGCGCCCAGCGACTGCCCCGCCGAGCCGCTGAGGTTCAGCGTCAGGTGGTCGGGCTGCAACCCATGGTCGCGCATCCCGAAGCGGCGCACGATGTGGCTTGAGACCCGCGTGCCGATGGTGCGGTCGGTGTTGCGCACCGTGTAGCTGAGCTGCATCTTCTCGCGGTCGGTGAGGAACGGCTGCGCGTCGGCCACGATCTGCGCGTCCAGCGTGTCGGGCACCGGGTTGCGCGGCTTGTCGAGCGGATAGGCCGCGTGCGTCCCCTCGTCCACCCGCACCAGCATCGGGTTGAGGTCGAGGTCGTCCAGATGCGCCGCGCCGCGGCTCACCTGCCGCAGCAGGTCTGACCGGCCGATGATCTCGTCCAGCGACCGCGCGCCCAGGGATGCGAGGATCTCGCGGACCTCCTGCGCGATGAAGGTGAACAGGTTCACCACCTTGTCCGCCGAGCCGGTGAACTTGTCGCGCAACGCCGGGTCCTGCGTGCACACGCCCACCGGGCAGGTGTTGCTCTGGCACTGGCGCACCATGATGCAGCCCATGGCGATCAGGCTGGCGGTGCCGATGCCGAATTCCTCCGCCCCCATCATCGCCGCGATCACGATGTCGCGGCCGGTGCGCAGGCCGCCGTCGGTGCGCAGCGTCACGCGGTCGCGCAGGTTGTTGAGCGCCAGCACCTGATGCGCCTCGGTCAGCCCCATTTCCCACGGCAGACCGGCATACTTGATGCTGGTCTGGGGGCTGGCGCCGGTGCCGCCGTTGTGGCCCGCGATCAGGATCACGTCGGCCTTCGCCTTGGCCACGCCCGCCGCGATGGTGCCGACGCCGGACTGCGCCACCAGCTTCACGCAGACCTTGGCCTCGGGGTTGATCTGCTTGAGGTCGTAGATCAGCTGCGCCAGATCCTCGATGGAATAGATGTCGTGATGCGGCGGCGGCGAGATCAGCGTCACGCCCGGCGTGGCGTGGCGCAGCTTGGCGATCATCTCGGTGACCTTGAAGCCGGGCAGCTGCCCGCCCTCGCCGGGTTTCGCTCCTTGCGCGATCTTGATCTCCAGCTCGCGGCAGTTGTTGAGATACTCCGCCGTCACGCCGAACCGGCCCGAGGCCACCTGCTTGATCTTTGCCGACGGGTTGTCGCCGTTGGCCTCGGGGTGGAAGTGCTTGGGGTCCTCGCCGCCCTCGCCGGAATCCGACTTGGCGCCGATCCGGTTCATGGCGATGTTCAGCGTCTTGTGCGCCTCGGGGCTGAGCGCGCCCAGAGACATGCCCGGCGTCACGAACCGCTTGCGGATCGAGGTGATGCTCTCGACCTTGTCGATCGCCACCGGCTTGCCCCTGGCCTTGAAGTCGAGCAGGTCGCGCAGGTGGATCGGCGGCAGGGCGCGCATCCCGGCCGAATACTGCCGGAACGTCTCGAACGCCCCGGTGTCGCAGGCGCGCTGCAGCGTGTGGATCAGCGCCGCCTGCCAGGCGTGGGTCTCGCCCGAGCGGCGATACTTGTAGATGCCGCCGATCGGCAGCGTCTCCACCCCCTGCCGGAAGGCGCGGGCGTGAATCTCGGCGGCCTTGCGCTGCAGGCCGGTCAGGCCGATGCCGCTGATGCGGCTGGCCATGCCGGGGAAATACTCCGCCACCACCGCGCGGCTCAGGCCCACCGCCTCGAAGTTCAGGCCGCCGCGATAGCTCGAGATCACCGAGATGCCCATCTTGGACATCACCTTCAGCAGCCCCTGATTGATCGCCTCGCGATAGTTGGCCATCGCCTGTTCGAGGCTCATCTCCAGCAGACCCTTCTCCACCCGCAGCCGGATCGATTCCTGCGCCAGATACGGGTTCACCGTGGTCGCGCCACAGCCGATCAGCACCGCGAAATAATGCGGGTCGATGCACTCCGCCGTGCGCACGTTGATCGAGGTGAAGGTGCGCAGGCCCTGCCGCGTCAGCCAGGTGTGGACGGTGGAGGTGGCGAGGATCATCGGCATCGCCACGCGGTCCGGCCCCACCGCCTCGTCGGTCAGGATCAGGTGGCCGACGCCCGCGCGCACCGCCTCCTCCGCCTCCTGGCGCACCCGCGCCAGCCCGGCGCGCAGCGCCTCGGCCGGCGCGTCGGCGGCGCAGGTGCAGTCGATCACCCGCATGCCGTCGGCCACCGCCGCGCGCAGCGCCTCGAACTGGCCGTTCGAGACCACCGGGCTTTCGATGGTGAAGATCTCGGTCTGGCTGCTGTCCTGATCGAGCACGTTCTTGAGGTTGCCGAACCGGGTCTTCAGGCTCATCACCCGGTGTTCGCGCAAGCTGTCGATCGCCGGGTTGGTCACCTGGCTGAAGTTCTGCCGGAAGAAGTGGCTCAGCGGGCGATACTGGTCCGACAGCACCGCCACCGGCGTGTCGTCGCCCATGCTGCCCAGCGTCTCCTTGGCGTCCTCGGCCATCGGGTGCAGGATGCTCTCCAGCTCCTCGACGCTGTAGCCCGCCGCGATCTGGCGGCGGCGCACCTCGCCCGCGTCAAACAGCGCAGGCTCGCGCAGGTCGTGCAACTGCGCCTCGACGTTGGCGACCTTCTCGGTCCACTCGTCGAACGGCTGCGCGCTGGCGAGCTGGTTCTTGATCTCGGCGTCGCGCAGCAGGCGCTGCTCGACCATGTCCACGGCCAGCATCTGCCCCGGCCCCAGACGGCCCTTTTCGATCACCGTGGTCTCATCGACCGGGACCATGCCGATCTCGCTGCCCGCGATCACCAGGCCGTCGCCGGTCACGACATAGCGCATCGGGCGCAGGCCGTTGCGGTCCAGCCCCGCCATCACCCAGCGGCCGTCGGTGGCGCAGATCGCGGCGGGGCCGTCCCACGGCTCCATCACCGCGTTGGAATAGGCGTACATCGCCCGCCACGCCTCCGGCATCACGGTGGCGTTGTTCGACCAGGCTTCGGGGATCAGCATGGTCTTGGCCATCGGCGCGCTGCGGCCCGCGCGCACCATCACCTCGAACACCGCGTCCAGCGCCGCGCTGTCGGAGGAGCCCTGCGGCACGATCGGCTTGATCTCCTCGGCCAGCTCCCCGAACGACGACGACGCCATGCGGATCTCGTGGCTGCGCAGCCAGTTGAGGTTGCCCTTGATGGTGTTGATCTCGCCGTTGTGGGCCAGCATCCGGAACGGCTGCGCCAGCCACCACTGCGGGAAGGTGTTGGTGCTGTAGCGCTGGTGATAGATCGCGAACGCGCTCTCGAAACGCTCGTCCTTGAGGTCGGGATAGAACTCCGCCACCTGCTCGGCCAGCATCATGCCCTTGTAGATCACGCTGCGGCACGACAGCGAGCACACATAGAACGCGGGCGCCCCGATTGCGGCGGCGGCCTTTTCGATGCGGCGGCGGATCACATAGAGCTCGCGCTCGAAGGTCTCGGCGTCCACGCCGCGGCTGTTGCCGAGGATGATCTGCTCGATCTCGGGCCGGGTGGCGTTGGCCTTCTCGCCCAGCACCGCGATGTTCATCGGCACCTGGCGCCAGCCGTAGATATAGTATCCCTGCCGCAGCACCTCGGTCTCGACGATGGTGCGGCAGGTCTCCTGCGCGCCCAGGTCGGCGCGCGGCAGGAACACCATGCCGACCGCGATCATCTCGTCGCCCGCCTCATGGCCGGTGCGCTGGATCTGGTCCTGGAAGAACCGCGCCGGGATCTGGGTGTGGATGCCGGCGCCGTCGCCGGTCTTGCCGTCGGCGTCCACCGCGCCACGATGCCAGATCGCCTTCAGCGCCGCGATGCCGTTCTCCACCACCGCGCGCCGGGGCTTGCCGTCCACCGCCACCACAAAGCCGACGCCGCAGGAGGAATGCTCGTCCTGCTCGTGAAACATGCCGGTCGCGGCGAGCCGCTTGCGCGCGGCGTCGTGGCGGGCGGCCCAGGCGGCGTCGAACTTGGTCATGGCGTGTCTCCTTGCGGCAAGAGCCGGACGGTCGCCGCGCGGTGCGGCGCTTAACTTCTTCACCTTGGTTTATTCACACAGTCCTAAGCACGACGGCGTGACCGAAACCGGCGTCTAATTCGGTTCAGAAGGCGCGTTTCCGCACCCAAAAGGCCGATTCCCGCCCCGAACCCGGCGCGGCGTTCACCATTCCTGACCGTCTGGCGCGCCGATAAAAGGTCAGCGCCAGCGCCCTTTTTCCCTACTCCGCCGCCACGCTGGCGTCGGCCGCCTGCTGCCGCGCCGCGTCGAACTGCGCGGCGATGGCGTCCGCCGCCTCGCGTCCGTCGCGGATCGCCCAGACCACCAGCGAGGCGCCGCGCACGATGTCGCCGGCCGCGTAAACGCCTGGAATCGAAGTCTGTTTGGTGCGGAAGTCGGCCTTGACCGTGCCCCACCGCGTCACCTCAAGCCCCTCGACGCCCCACAGCCGCGCGATGTCCTCAGGCTCGAAGCCCAGCGCCTTGATCGCCAGATCGCAGGGCAGCGTCTCCTCCGAGCCCGCGATCTCCTCCGGCGCCTGCCGCCCGGTGGCGTCGGGCGCGCCCAGCCGCATCCGCACCGCGCGCACGCCGCTGATCCGGCCCTCGCCGGTGAACGCTTTTGGCGCTGAAAGCCAAATGAAGTCAACGCCTTCTTCTTCCGCGTTGGCGACCTCGCGCTGGCTGCCGGGCATGTTGGCGCGGTCGCGGCGATAGAGGCATTTCACCGATGTCGCGCCCTGCCGCACCGCCGTGCGCACACAGTCCATCGCCGTGTCGCCGCCGCCGATCACCACGACATTCTTGCCCTCGGCGTTCAGCGCGCCGCTGTCGAAGGCGGGCACGGCGTCGCCGAATCCCTTGCGGTTGGAGGCGATCAGGAAGTCCAGCGCCGGCACGATCCCGTCCAGCCCCGCCCCCGGCCCGCCGATGTCGCGCGCCTTGTAGACGCCGGTGGCGATCAGGATGGCGCCGTATTGTTCCCGCAAGGCGCTGAAAGAATGGGCAGTTCCGATCTCGCAGTCGAGCCGCAGGCTCACGCCGCCGTCGCGCAGGTGCGCGATTCGCTTCATCACCACATCCTTCTCCAGCTTGAAGCCGGGGATGCCGTAGGTCATCAGGCCGCCCGCGCGGTCGTGGCGGTCATAGACCGTCACCTGAAAGCCGCGGCGGCGCAGCATGTCCGCCGCCGACAGGCCCGCAGGCCCGGCGCCGATGATCGCGACGCTCTCGGGCCGCTCGGCGCGCGGCCGGATCGGCTTCACCCAGCCCTCGTCGAACGCCGTATCGGTGATGTATTTCTCGATGGCCCCGATCGTGACGGTGCCATGCCCGGACTGCTCGATCACGCAGGAGCCTTCGCACAGCCGGTCCTGCGGACAAATTCTCCCGCATATTTCAGGAAAAGTATTGGTCGCCTGGCTGATTTCATAGGCTTCTTCGAGTCGACCCTCGGCTGTCAGCTTGAGCCAGTCGGGGATATTGTTGTGCAGCGGGCAATGCGACTGACAGAACGGGATGCCGCACTGGCTGCACCGCGACGCCTGCTCCGCCGCTTTTGCGTTGGCGTATTCGCGATAGATCTCGTGAAAATCGTCGCGCCGCGCCTCGGCGCCGCGCTTCTCCGGCGTCTGGCGCGCGACCGTGACGAACTTCAGCATCTTCTGCGCCATGTCGGCAAACCCTCCACGCTGTTCGACAGCGTCATAAAACAGCTTGGCGTCGCAATAAAGGCAGTAGTGCTGACATAAATGAGTTTTCCGCCCTGCTCCGATATGCGCTATGACCGCACCCTTGTCGCCAAAAGGACAGCATGTATGACGTAAAATCTGCGCCCATGACGCTATTTTTGCTGTATCTATCGGAATATCAACAGGTTAGAAACCGTTTCATCGCCACCAAGCTGTGCCCTGCGGAGACCAGTCCATGCCTTTGCTCGATCTTGTTATCCTCGCGCTCATCCAGGGCGTCGCCGAATTTCTGCCGATCAGCTCGTCGGCGCACCTGATTCTGTTCCCCGCGCTGACCGGCGAGGCGGATCAGGGGCTGGCCATCGACGCGGCGGTGCATGTCGGCACGCTGGCGGCGGTGATGCTGTTTTTCCGGGCCGAGACCGCGCGGCTGTTTCGCGGCGTCTTCGCGCTGGCGCGCGGGCGCGGGCGCGACGATGACGCCCGGCTGGTGACGATGCTGGCGCTCGCCACCGTCCCCGTCGTGATCGTCGGCGCCGCGATCGCCGCCACCGGCCTTGACGCGGCGTTGCGCTCGGTCGCGCTGATCGCGTGGACGACGATCATCTTCGCGGTCGTCCTGTGGCTCGCCGACCGCTTTGGCGGCGGCGGCAAGTCTCTGGGATCATGGGGATTTTTCGGCGCTGTCGCGATGGGTCTGGCGCAGGCGATCTCGATCATCCCCGGCGTTTCGCGGTCTGGGATCACCATGAGCGCGGCGCGCGCCATGGGGTATGGCAGGGTCGAGGCGGCGCGGCTGTCGCTGGTGATGTCGATCCCGGCGACCATGGCGGTCGGCGGCTATCTGGCGCTCAAGCTGCTGCGCTCGGGCGACGCGGCGCTGGGGCTGGACGCGCTGGCCGCCGCCGTGCTCGCCTTCGCCTCGGCGCTGCTGGCGCTGGCGTTCCTGATGCGAATGCTGCGCGACTGGTCGATGACGCCGTTCGTGCTGTATCGGCTTGCGCTCGGCGCGTTCCTGCTGTGGTTCGCCTACGCCTGAGCGGCCCCCTCGCCATCCGCGCCGGATCGGCGCAGGATGCGGCGACAGGATGCAGGAGCGCCCATGAACATCTCTCTCACCGGTCTGCTTGCGACCCTCGCCATCGGTCTGGTGGCGGGCT
>CAZOZE010000064.1:0-12747 GCA_964584215.1 uncultured Rhodobacterales bacterium | reverse complement strand
CGCTGGCCGCTGGCTGAGAAGCGGCGGATTGTGGAGGAGAGCTTTCGGCCCGGTCACGGGGCGGAGGCGACGGCTCGGCGGCACGGGCTGTCACGGTCGCAGATGTATCTTTGGCGGCAGCGGTATCGTGCCGGGCATCTTTGCGGGGAGGATCCGGGCACGTCCATCGACGACATCAATCCGCTTGGCCGATTTGCCATAGGCGTTAGCGCCTGCATAGAAGGGGTTCTTCAGCACCCCGATCATGTTTCGATACCGTATGGGTTGCCATTCAACCCGGACCAGCCTGACCCCGTCAGAGGGCCGGGGGAAGTGAACGCCGGCGGTCACCAGGCCAAGATAGGCCCGGCGCGCGCTGCCAAGATCGCTGAACCGGGAGAAATCAGCCTGACAACTTCCTGGACGCGCAGATCAGGGTCGAAGCCGATGCCGAGGTCGCGGTCCCAGATGAAGCCAACCGGCACGGGGACCCGCAGTTCACCGCGCCGAGCCTTCGCCTCACGCGCTTCGTGAATGCGACGGCGCAGGATGCCCAGTTCGAACTCGCTGATGCCGCCCTTCATGCCCAGGAGCAGACGTCATTCGGGCGGCTGGGGTCATAGATGCCATCCGGATCGATCACCCTGGCCTCGACGAGGCCGCAGAGTTCGAGGACACGGCGCCAATCCTGCCCGTTGCGGGCAAGCCGGGAGGCCTCCAGGCAAAAGACCGCGCCGACGCTTCCGGAACAAGGTCCCGCAACCAGACGCTCGAAGCCAGGGCGGGCAACATGGCCGCTGGCCGAACGTCCCAGATCGTCATCAATGACGCTGATGGTGCGAAACCCCACAGGATCGGGCTGTCTCGACAAGGTCGTATTGCCGCCGTTGGCTCTCGAGGTTGTGCTGAACCCGCGACTGGGTCGATTGCCGGACATAAACAACAGCCGTCCGCTGCAGGATGGCCGCAGGGAGGAGATCAGTATTCATCCGACATCTCCGTCACCTGCCCGGAAGCCTCGAGAAGCAGCACCGCGAGCATCTCGGTCACCGCGTGCTGTTCGCTGGCGCTCAGGCCGTCCGTCACATGGGGCTCGAGGTGCAGGTTCAATTGTGTCGCCGGGGCTGGCGACGTGCGCGGACTGTCCATCGGCATGGGCGATCTCCGGTTGCAGAGGGCGCTCCGGGCAATCCCGCCCGAATCCCAACACACACAGAGTCGCCCTCAGCTCAGCGAGGGCAGATCGGCCATCATCGCGTCGATCACCGGGGCCAGAAGCTGCGCGGCGCGCCCCGACCATTCCGCCAGCATGGTGCGGTCGAGGTCGATGCCCTGGCGGCGGTAGATCTCGGACTGGCGGTAATAGGGAAGGTAGTCCCCAAACTTGGCCACCATGTTGTGGGCGACCAGCGCCTCGGTGGGCAGGCCGCGCGGCACCAGCCATTCCGGTGCCGGCGCCTGACTGAAACAACACGAAAGGACATCATCATTCCACGCTCAGCGGCGACAGATCGGGGTGACCGGATACCCCGGAACAGCTGACCGGACGCCGTCGGAACGGGCGACCGGATGTGTCGGAATGCGCAGCCAAATCGGGCATTTGCGCGCCAGGCGGTTGCCGGCGCCAGCGGCGTTAGTTGGATAGCGCCGTGCGGCCCGGTTCGGGCGTGCGGCGATAGTGTGGGCGCCGTGCTCGCTGGTCGCCTCCGCGCGGCGGCGCCAGCCGCTTCATGCTGACCTACACGCCAGAACAGCCGAATGCGGGCTATGGCCAGCTTGTCGTCCGCGTCGATGACGCAACGGCGATCCCCGCGCTGGCCGACGAGATCAGACGGACCCTGCCGCCGCGCTTCCCCAACGCGCTGCTGCGGGTCGAGGCGTTCGACCGTCTGCGCGCCGACGGCGTGGCCGGCCATGCGGCGGTGATGGATGGCGCGGTCAGCAGACTGCGCCCGGTGGTTCTGGCGGCGGGCGCCATGTCAACGGCGCCTTCCGCCACGGGCTGACAGCCGCCAACGCCGGCGGCGGGGGCGACCGGTTCGGGCGTCAGGGCGCGCGGGCGGCCAGTTCGACGATTTCGGTCGTCATCTGCTCCTGCCGGGCGCGGCGATAGGCGGCGTCGAGATCGGCGCCGATGCGGCGCACGTTCTGCTGCGCGCGCGCCATCGCCGCGGCGCGCGCCTCGCTTTCGGCGGCGAAGCCGAGCATCAGCGCCTCGCAGATCTCCGCGAACAGATATTCCGCGACCAGCCCCGACAGCAGCGCCGGGCGGGGCAGGCTCAGCAGCGGCGCGCGCCGCGCCGCGCCGCTGAACCGGGTGAAGTCGAACGGCGCCAGCGACCGGGGCGCCGCAGGGCGGTCGGGCGCCTCGGGCGTCGCGTGCAGGATCGCCACGCGGTCGTCGGCGCCGCGCCCCAGCCGCTCGAACGCGACATCTGCCACGCGGCTGGCGAGCGCGGGCGCCTCCGCCGCATGGGCGGGCATGTCGCACCACCAGACCGGCGCCGCGCCGCGCGCCCTCAGCGCCTCGACGGTGCGCAGGCCCAGCACGATGAGGTCCGCCGCCGCGCCCCGCTCAGGCGCCGCCGCGCCCCGCTCAAGCGCCGCGTCGGCCAGCCGGTCGCCGTAGGCGCCGCTGAACCCCTGCGCGGCGCCGACCACGATCAGCAGCGGCCGCGCGGCGCGCCCGGCGCCGGTCTGCGGCGGCGGCGCGCCGCACAGCGCATCCGCCAGCGCCCCGGCGATGGTCGCCTCATAGGCGCGGATCGCGGCGAGGCGGCCTTGCGCCTCTTGCCGGTGCGCGATGGCCAGCGCCCGCAGCGCCGAGACGATGGTCTCGATCTGGCGCACATTGGCGACGCGCCGTCCGATGTCCTCCGGGCGGCTCATGGCGGCGGCGCGTCCGCAGCCGCGGCTGCGGCGACGCAGGCGACCAGGGCGCGGCGCGTATCGGCGTCGAGCGCGCCGGGATCGGCGCGGAATGCCGCCAGCGCGGGCTCGGCGTCGATGATCGCGGGCAGGCGGGACCGGATCGCGGGAATCGCGTCGGGCGGCGCCTCGTCCAGCGCCCCGTCGGCCAGCGCCGCGAGCAGCGCCGCCTGATCGATCATGCGCAGCGGCGCCAGGCGCGGCTGGGCCAGAAGCGCGCCGATCCGCTCGCCATGGGCGATGCGCGCCCGCATCGCCGCGTCGCCGAAGCCGCCGAAGCGCGAGAACAGCCGCAGCTCAAGATACTGCGCATAGTCGAGCCGCATCCGCCCCGCCACCGCCTTCAGCGCCGCAGGCTGCGCCTTGCCGCCGACGCGGCTGACCGACAGGCCGACATCCACCGCCGGGCGCTGATTGGCGGCGAACAGCGCCGCCGACAGCACGATCTGGCCGTCGGCGATCGAGATGAGGTTGGTCGGAATATAGCCCGACAGGTTCCCCGCATCGATCTGGGCGATCGGCAGCGCGGTCAGCGAGCCGCCGCCGCGCGCCGCCGACAGCTTCGCCGACCGCTCCAGCAAGCGGGCGTGCAGATAGAAGATGTCGCCGGGATAGGCCTCGCGCCCCGGCGGCTGGCGCGACAGCAGCGCCAGTTCGCGGTGCACGGCGGCGTGCCGGGTGAGGTCGTCATAGACGATCAGCGCATGGCCGCCCCGGTCGCGGAACCATTCCGCCATGGCGGTCGCGGCGAAGGGCGCCAGCCAGCGCAGCCCCGGCTCGGCGGTCGCGGGCGCGGCGACGACGATGCTGCGCGCCAGCGCGCCGCCCGCGCGCAGCGCCGCGATCACCCGCTCGACGGCGGTCATCCGCTCGCCGATGGCGACATAGACGCAGACCATGTCGCCGCGCCGCTGGTTCAGGATCGTGTCCACCGCGATCGCGGTCTTGCCGGTGGCGCGCTCGCCGATGATCAGTTCGCGCTGGCCGCGCCCGATGGCGAACAGCGCGTCGATCACCAGCAGGCCGGTCTCGACCGGCTCGGTGACGAAATCGCGCTCGATGATCGACGGGGCGGGCGCCTCGGCGTCGGCGAAGGCTGCCGCCCGCACCGGCCCCAGCCCGTCGAGCGGACGGCCGAGCGGGTCCACCACGCGGCCCAGCAGCCCCGCGCCGACCGGCGCGCGCGCCGCCGCGCCGGTGCGCCGCGCCAGATCGCCCGCCGCCGTTTCCGCCATCGGGTCGAGAAACGCCACCCGCGCCGCGTCCGCCTCCAGCGACAGCACGAAGCCGCGCTTCCCCGCGCCCAGCAGCACGATCTCGCCCAGTTGCGCGCCGGGCAGGCCGCGCAGCCGCGCCACGCCGTCGCCGATCTCGTCGATCACGCCCAGCTCCTCGGCCTGAGGCCCCAGCCGGGCGGCGGCGAGGCGCGCCGTGATCGCGGCGAGGCCGCCGTCAGGATGGGTCGGCATCGTCGCCCCCGGCGGCCAGCGTCTGCGCGATGCGGTCGAGGTCATGGCGCAGCGCGTTGCGCAGCGCGCCGTTGTCGCTGCGCAGCTCAAGCCCCGCGATCAGCGCCGGATCGGTCTCGACGGCGGGATCGTCGAGGCCGAACGGCGCCAGCGCCGCGCGCGCCTCGGCGCGTTCGGCCTCGCTCAGCGGGCGCGGCGCGACCAGGCGCAGGGCGCCGCCCGCCAGCAGCGCGGCGCGCGCCTCCGGCGCCATCGCGTCGAGCGCCCCGGCGAGGCGCGCGGCGTAGCCCGCCACCGCGCGATCCTCGGGCAGCGACCGCATCAGCCGCGCCGCGATCGCAAGGCCAAGGTCGCGGGCGCGCGCCATCGCTTCGGCCCCGGCGTCGCGCCGGAGCGTCTCGCTCGCTTCGCGCGCCTCCGCCAGCAGCGCCTCGGCCTCACGCCGCGCCGCCGCCAGCGCCCCGGCGCGCTGCGCCGCCGCCTCGGCCTGCGCCTTTTCCAGCAACTCGCGGCGCTGCGCGGCGACCGCCGCTGCCTCGGCGCGGGCCGCCTCCGCCGCCTGCGTGGCGGCGGCGCGCGCCGCTTCGGCCTCGGCGATCAGCGCATCGGAGCGCGCCTGCCGCTCGGCGATGATCGCCGCCACCGGGCGGAACAGGAAATGGCGCAGCAGCGCCAGCAGCGCCGCGACGTTGACGATCTGGAACGCGAACGTCGCCCAGTCGAAGCGCATCGCCGCGTCAGACCCGGAACGGGTTGGCGAACAGCAGCAGCAGCGCGATCACCAGGCAATAGATCGCCATGGTCTCGATCATCGCCAGCCCGACGAACAGCGTGCGCGAGATCGTCCCCGCCGCCTCGGGCTGGCGCGCGATCGCCTCCATCGCCGCCGCCACCGCGCGCCCCTCGGCCAGCGCCGGGCCGATGGCGCCGAACGATACCGCCACGGCGGCGCCGATGATGCTCACGATGTCCACATAGGTCATGCAAAACCCCTCCCGTTACGCCCCATCGCCGCGCGCGTCCCCGCCGCGTATGTCCCCGCCGCGCATGTCCCCGCCGCGCGCATCCCCGCCGACCGCCGCCGCGATGAACACCGCAGCCAGGATCGCGAAGATGTAGGCCTGCACCGCGCCGGTCAGCAGATCCAGCGCCATCAGCGGGATCGGGACCAGCAGCCCCGCCAGCGACAGCACGATGCCAATCACGAACACGCCGCTCATCACGTTGCCGAACAGGCGCACCATCAGCGAGAAGGTGCGGGTGATCTGCTCGATCACGTTCAGCGGGATCATCACCCACGACGGCTCGGCGAAGGTCTTGAGATAGCCCAGCGTCCCGCGCGCGCGCACCCCGTGCCAGATGGTGGCGGCGAACACCGTCAGCGCCAGCGCGGCGTCGGTCTCCAGCCGCGCGGTCGGCGGCTCGACGCCGGGGATCAGCGAGGACCAGTTGGCCGCGAGCACGAACAGCAGCAGCCCGCCGATCAGCGCGCGATAGGGCGCCGGATCGCCGCCCACGGTGGCGCGCACCTGCGCGTCGATGGTGACGACCAGCAGCTCCAGCACGGCCTGCGCCGGCCCCGCCGTCAGCGTCAGCCGCCGCGTCGCCAGCGCCGCGCCGCCGGTCAGCGCGGCGATGATCGCCCAGGTGGTGAGCGTGGCGGCGGTGATCGCGACCGGGCCGACGGCGAACAGCGGCGCGCTGGCGAGCGGGCTTTCCATCATCCGGCCTCGCCGCGCAGGGCGCGCGCCCGGCCCGCCATCAGCCCTGCGGCCGCGCCCAGCAGCGCCGCCGACCCCGCCAGCGCGCACAGCGTCAGAAACGCCGCCAGCGCCGCGAGACGCCCGGCCTGCAACGCCGCCGCCGCGCCGCGCCCGGCGACCAGCATCTCCGCCACCCGGCGCAGCGCGCGGAAGTGGACGAACCCCACGCCATAGCCCGCAACAGCGGCGAGCGCGCCGGTCAGCAGTGCGGCGGCGGTCATTGGCTGTGCATCCAGCGCAGCGCAAGCCACAGGCCCAGACCGGCGCCCAGCATGGTCAGCGCCGCCGCGAGCACGATGCCCGACCCGAGCCACCGGTCGAGCGCGCCGCCGACCAGCACGCCCAGCAGCGTCGGGCCGACGATGATCCAGCCGAGCGCGCCGATCTGGCCGAAGCGCCGCCCCAGCGACGGCTCGGGGTCGCGCCGGGCCTCCTCGGCGCGGCGTTCGGCGCGCGCGGCGGCTGCGGCGGTCTTGTCTTGCGCATCGGTCATTCGAAAATCTCCTCCGCCCCGAACCCGCCGCCCATCCGGCGCACGACGCTGCGGATCGCGCGGGCGTGCAGGCGCGCGCCCTGCAGCTTCGCGCTGCGACCGGCCTCGCGCGCGGCCAGGCGGTCGGCCTCGACGCGGGCGCGCAAGCCCTCCAGCGCGTCGCCCAGCGTCGCCTCTCGGCAGGCGATCAGCACGCTGTCGCCGCCGGTCACGCGCAGCACCCCGCCGCGCAGGGCGCAATAGCGCCACGGCCCGGCGGCGGTGCGCCAGCTTACCACGCAGGCCTCCAGCACGGTCAGGTAATCGGCGTGTCCGGGCAAAACGCCGAAGCCGCCGCTGCGGTCGGCGGCGCGCAGCGAGGCGACGTCCGCCGCCTCGGCCACGATGGCCAGCGGCGTCGCGATCCGCAGGCTCAACGCGGCGGTCATGCAGCCCCCTGCGGCGCGCGACCGGCGGCTTCCTTGGCCTGCGCCTCGTCGAGCCCGCCGATCATGTAGAACGAGTCCTCCCGCCAGTCGTCGCAGGCGCCGTCGAGGATGGCGCGGCAGCCCGCCACGGTGTCGGCGACCGGCACCGCGCGGCCCTCCATCCCGGTATAGCTTGCGGCGACGAAGAACGGCTGCGTCAGGAACCGTTGTAGCTTGCGCGCCCGGTCCACCAGCCGCCGCTCCTGAGCCCCCAGCTCCTCCACGCCCAGCAGCGCGATCACGTCGCGCAACTCGGCGTAATGCTCGATCAGTTCGCGCACCCGCCCCGCCACCGCCGCATGGTCGGCGCCCACCACCAGCGGATCGAGCAGGACCGACGTGGTCGCGATCGGGTCGATGGCGGGATAGATCCCCTCCGCCGCCAGCTGGCGCGACAGCACCACCATGCTGTCGACATGGGCGCTGATCGCGGTCACGCCGGGGTCGGTGAAGTCGTCGGCGGGCACATAGACCGCCTCGATGGCGGTGACCGAGGCGCCCCCGACCGAGGCGATGCGCTCCTGCAGCGCGGCGACCTCGGTCTCCAGCGTCGGCTGATAGCCCACGCGCGACGGCGAGCGCCCCAGCAGCCCCGACACCTCCGCGCCCGCCTGCACAAAGCGGAACACGTTGTCCATCAGCAGCAGCACGTTGCGCCCCTCGGCGTCGCGGAAATGCTCCGCTGCGGTCAGCGCGGTCAGCGGCGCGCGCCAGCGGGCGCCGGGCGGCTCGTTCATCTGGCCGAACACCAGCACGGTGCGGTCGAGCACGCCCGAGGCGCGCATCTCGTTCAGCATCTCATGGCCTTCGCGGCTGCGCTCGCCCACCCCCGCGAACACCGAGACGCCGTCATAGCCCGAGACCATGGCGCGGATCAGCTCCATCACCAGCACCGTCTTGCCGACGCCCGCGCCGCCGAACATCGCCGCCTTGCCGCCCTCCGCCAGCGGCGCCAGCAGGTCGATCACCTTGATCCCGGTCGAGAACACGGTCGCGCCCGCAGGCCGCTCCGCCAGCGTCGGCGCCGCGCGGTGGATCGGGCGGCGCGGGGTGTCGGCGGGCAGGGCGGGGCCGCCGTAGCCGGTCTCTCCCAGCACGTTCAGCACCCGTCCCAGCACGCGCGGCCCCACGGGAACCGTGATCGGCCCGCCGGGAAACGCCGCCGCCGCGCCCCGCGCCAGCCCCTGGGTGGACTGCAGCGCGATGGCGCGCACATGGGCCTCGTCGAGATGCGCCTGCACCTCCGCCGCGATCGGCCCGTGCGGCCCGGCGATCGTCAGCGCGTCGTGGATCGCGGGCGGCGGGCCGGTCACCGCGACATCGACCACCGGCCCGCGCACCGCCGTCACCCGCCCCTGCGAGGGGACAAACGGGCGCGCGGCCGCAAGGGCGGCGCTGGCGATGTCGGGCGTGTCCTGCACCCTGCGGCGCTCCTCTCTCCGGGTCTCGTCGGCGCCGCGCGTCAGAAGCTGATCACCGTGGCGCCCTCGAGGGCGTGGCGCACGAACGCCTCGCGCGCGTATACCAGCGTCAGCCCCTGTTCGGTGAACGCCGCCGCCTTTCCCATGCCGTTGGCGATGTCGATGCAGGTGTGGACGGCGACGCCCTCGGCGATCAGGCCCCTGATCGTGCTGGTGAAAGTCTCTGCGCCCTCGGCGCCCAAAGCGCGCTCCGCCGGGCCGAACAGATACACCTCCAGATCGACGCCGCGCTCCCGCCGCACCTGCCGTATCCGTTCGGCGACATGCGATCCGGTGTTCAGCGAGTCCGTGTCGGCGTGGAAGATGTGGATGACGACCTTCGCGGTCATGGCGGGGGGCTCCCTTGGTTCAGACCAGCATGGTGTAGAGCTTGTAGCCGGTGGTCAGCACGATCAGCGCGCCGAACAGCTGCTTCAGCCGCCCGCCCGGCACATAGAGGCTGGTGATCCGCGCGCCGAGAAAGCCGCCGACGGCGCCCGCCAGCAGCAGCCACACAGCAAGGTTCACGTCGATGGTCGCGGTGCTCATGTGCGGGATGAAGGCCGAGAACGACGGCGGCGTGACCGCCAGCGCGTTGACGCCTGCGGCCTTCTTGGCGGGATAGCCGAGCAGGATCAGCACCGGCATCAGCAGAAACCCCGGCCCGACGCCCAGAAGCCCCGCCAGCACCGAGATCGGGATGGCGAACAGCAGCGCCGCCTTGAGGTTGGGATTGGCCGCGCCTTCCTCGTCCGCCTTGTCCTTGGCGTCGGGCGTCAGCATCCGCACGGCGAGAAAGATCACCGCCGCGAAATAGGCGATCCAGATATAAAGCTGCGGGATGGTCTGCGCGAGCATGGCGCCGACCGGCGCCGCCAGCGTGGTCACCAGCGCCAGCATGATCGCGTCGCGCCAGATCACGTTGCCGCTGCGCGCGAAGCCCAGCATGGCGAACAGCGCCGTCACGCCGTTCAGCAGCAGGGTCAGCGGCTGCACCTGATGCACCAGATCGGGCAGGAACAGCCCCAGAAACGGCACGGCGGCGAAGGCGACGCCCAGTCCGACCATGCCGGAGATCACGGCAAGCACGAACAGACCCGCAGAAAGGCCCCCGATCAGCATGGCGTCGCCTCTGTCCCCCGGCTGCGTTCGTCAGCCGCCCGCGCCGCATCCTGCGACCATCAGTTGCGCAACGCTACCGCCCGCCGCGCGGCGCCGCGTTGACGCGCGTCAAACACCGGCGCCGAAAGCCCCGCCCGCCGCAGACCGCGCCGCTCCGCCGGACCGCTGCGCGCGGATGACGCAGCGGCGCGATCACGATGGACACGCATTAAATAGTCGCCATACGTTTGCAAGGCGGGAAAGCAACCGCAATAAAATCGGGAGGAATACGCAGGATGCGACATTCGATTGCGACCGCGCGCCGTATGCTTGGGTGCGCAGTCTTCGCCGCAGCGGCGACGGTCACGGCAGGCGCCGCATCGGCGCAATCCGACGACCTCGCGAAATATCACGCGATGCTGTCGGATCCGTTCGCCAATCCGGGCTGGTTCGCGGTGGATCGTGGCGAGGTCTTGTGGTCCACGCCGGCCGGGCCGAAGAACGCCACGCTTGAAGACTGCGACCTCGGCCTCGGGCCGGGCGTAGTGGACGGCGCCTATGCGCAGATGCCGCGCTATTTCGCCGACGCCGACCGCGTGATGGACGCGGACACCCGCATCGCCTGGTGCCGCGAGGCGCTGCAGGGCATCCCGTTCGCGCAGTCGGCCAAAACCGCGTTCTCCAAGAAAAACGAATATTCCGAGATGCAGGATCTGACGGCCTATGTCGCCGCGCAGTCCGAAGGCATGCCGCTCGCGCCGCCGATGGCGCACCCCAGGGAGATCGAAGCCGCCGCGATCGGCGAGGCGCTGTTCTATCGGCGCGGCTCGATGCTCGACTATTCCTGCGCCACCTGTCACGGCCACACCGGCGCCCGCATCCGGCTTCAGGAACTCTCCAACCTGACCGAGGCTGACGAGGCCGGCGCGGTGATGGTCACCTGGCCCACCTTCCGCGTCAGCCATGAGACGGTGCGCACCATGCAGCACCGGATGTGGGACTGTCAGTGGCAGATGCGCATGCCCGACATCGCCTTCGGGTCCGAGGCCAGCGTCGCGCTGATAAGCTATCTGACGCGCACGGGCGCAGGGGCCGAGATGGCCTCGCCCGGCCTGAAACGCTGAGCGGGGAGCGCAGGACATGAAGACGGTGATTGCAGCGGCGCTCGCGGCGCTGGCGGTGGCGGCGGGCGCGCAGGCCGATGGTGTTACGCGCGAGAGACTGGACGCCGTGGTGGCGGCGGCGTTCGCCGGCGTGACGCCCGAATTGCAGGGGCGTCTCGTCCAGGACGAGACGATGGCGGTCTGCTCTGAGTATCGCGACAGTCCGCCCGCCGAAGTCGCCGACGCCATTCTCGCGCGGGAAAAGGCCAACATCCGCTATCCTGCGGACGGGGTGCTGATGGGCGATTGGCAGGTCGCGATGAAGGAGGCCAACAACGGCTATGGCTGGCGGATGCGCGACAAGCCCGAGCGGGTGGTCGGCGGAAACTGCTACGCCTGCCATGCGCTGGCGCCCGAGGAAGTGGCCTATGGCAATCTCGGCCCCAGCCTCACCGGATACGGCAAGGGCCGCGACATCGACGACGCGCTGATCAAGGCGACCTACGAGAAGATCTACAACGCGCAGTCGGTGCTGGCGTGCTCGCAGATGCCCCGCTTCGGCGCCACCGGTTTCCTGACGCCGGAGCAGGTGCGCGACTATGTGGCGATGCTGCTGCACCCCGACAGCCCGGTGAACAAGTAGCCGGGCCGCAGCGATGGCCAAAGGCGGCGGCGCAGGCGTGGCGCCGCCGCGCCTTCTTGCGGCGTCGGCCGGCCCCGCCGATCCTTCGCCCTGTCGGGCGGGAATCGCGCACGCGCCGCAGCCAACCGAAACGGCGACGGATGAACGACGCCGGTCACGTCAGGGGAGACATCATGAGACATCTTGCATCTGCGGCGCTCATCGCGCTTGTCGGCGGCGCCGCTGCGGCGGGTGAGGTCAACATCACGCGGGCCATCGCCTCGGTCACGGTCGAGACGCAGGGCGGCGCGGTTGAAATCACCCGCAATCAGGACACGGCGGCGGTGATCGAGGGCGATTTCGCCCGGATCGCAAGGCCGTGCCCGGAATTCTGCATCCAGCCGATGACGCCGGTGGACGGGGTCAGGACGGTCGGCGAACTCGACGTTCTGGCGGCGCTGCAGGATCCGGCGGCGCTGGTGGTGGATGGCCGCGTGCGCCCGGACTGGGAGACCGGAACCATCCCGGGCGCGATCAACATGCCCTATACGGAAATGGCCGACCGGCTGCATGAGCTGGGCTGCGAGCAGGATTTCGACGGCTACCTCTGCGATCCGGAGACCGTGCCCTCGCTGGTGATGTTCTGCAACGGTCCATGGTGCGGCCAGTCGCCGGAAGCGATCCGGCGCATCATCAAGGCCGGCTACCCGGCGGACAAGATCAGCTACTACCGCTGGGGCATGCAGGGATGGCGCATGCTGGGCCTGACGGTGGCCGGCGGATCCTAGGGCGGATCCTGGTCGGGCCTTACGCAGTGCGCGGCGAAGCAACGCGCCTGCGGCATGCGGATGAGCGAGGGGCCTTCCGGTCGCGCGGGCCGGTCGCGCGGGGCGGGGCGTCCGCCCGGCCCCCGCGCCGCGCGTCTGGTCGGCGATGCGGGCCGGAACCGTCAATCAACGGCTCCGGCCCGCGCGCTCTGCGTTCCGCTACAAGATAAAGTCGCCATCCAGGGTGACGGCGGCCGCGTTGCCCACGTTCAGCAACGTGATCGCGCCATGAGCGGCGATGGTGATCAGCGTATGCGCGCCGATGTCCTCGATCACGACCGCCTCCCCGAAAAGGGCGGTGATGTCGATCAGACCCTGGCCGCCGTTCGAAACGCCGGAGCCTGAGATCGTATCATTGCCGGATCCGGGCCCGAATGTTCCGCGACATCGCACTTGAATGCTCGTATTGCCTCATGAACGGATGTTCCTGAAGGTTTAGGCCGTTGCCTCAACCGAATGTTCCCGGTGCGTCGTGGTCTCATCGGTTGGATCTTCGGGTTCGGGTTGGTGGCCCATGGCGCGCGAAGCTTTCAGA
>CAZOZE010000063.1:0-2781 GCA_964584215.1 uncultured Rhodobacterales bacterium | reverse complement strand
CACCCCCGCGATGGCGCTGCGGGCGGAGACGGTGGCGACGCTGGCGCAGGAGCTGTTCCTGCTCCAGACCATGGGCGACGACCGGGCGGTGGCGGCGGTCTGGGTGGCCGGGGCGCAGGTCAAGGGCGCGGCGCCGCCTGCGGCGCCGGAAGCGGCTCATGCGCGCCGCCGTGGATCTTCATCGCCAGATCGCGGTTGAAGGCGATCTCCAGCGCGCGGCCGATCCGGTCATGGCGCGCGCAGAATTTGCGCAGCGCGTCCGCGTCCCACTCCGCCACCCGCGCGCCCGGCGTCGCCGTCACCGTGGCCGACGCCGCGCCGCCCAGCAGATAGCGCAGCTCGCCGATGAACATCGGCCCCTGCGCGGTCAGCTTGCGGTCGGCGCGCGCGATCTCGACCGTTCCGTGGATCACATAGAACACCCGGTCCGCCGCCTCGCCCAGCCGCGTCAGCACCACCGGCGCGTCGGCGTCGGACACCATGGCCAGCCGCAGCAGGCGGCGAAAGTCGCCCGGCTCCATGGCGCTGAACGCGCCATACATGCGCAGCGCGTCGTCGCTCAGCGCGCGGCGGCTGCGGTTGCGCGCGTTCAGCGCGATCATCACCAGATTGACGCAGACCATGGTCGCCGACCAGAACATCGCCTCCCAAAGCGGCGCGGCGGGGGCGAAGTAATAGTAGAGCAGGTAGAGCGCGCCGCCGAGCGCCACCAGCGCGCGCAGCCGCAACTGGTCGCGCAACAGAAATCCTGCGACCTGCGTCAGCGCGGCAACGTGCACCAGAAGGTCGGGCCCGGCTTCGGGCAGCGCATCCCATGCCGTCATGCGTTCGCCTTCCACGTTGTCGCGCGCGTTCCTTTGCTGATTACCGCGCAGCCCGCAGGGGGGCAAGCGACGCGAAAAAGGGCTGGCGCGGGCGTCTAAACCGATTGACATCGCGCCTTGAACGCAGAAACGTGACGCCGAAGCGCCCGAGGAAAAGGCGCGCCGGGAAACGTCCGCCAGAGGAGCATCGCCCATGTCCACCCCGATCCATCGCGCCTGCGCCGCCACGCTCGCCGCGCTCGCCCTGCCGGTCACAGCCATGGCCGCCTGCGACTGGAAGCCCGAGCGCGCCGTCACCTATGTCGTGCCCTGGGGCGCGGGCGGCGGCACCGACGCCAACTCGCGAATGCTGGCCAGCATGCTGGAGCGCGCCTGGGGCGTGCCGTTCAACGTGGTCAACCGCACCGGCGGCAACGGCGTCACCGGCCATTCCGCCATCGCGACCGCCGCGCCCGACGGCTACACCATCGGCGCCGTTACGGTCGAGATCAACACGATGCACTGGGTCGGCCTCACCGACATGACCAGCGCCAGCATGACGCCGCTCGCGCTGGTGGACATCGTGCCGTCCAGCGTTCTGGTGCGCAAGGACAGCCCCTATCAGACGCTGGGCGAGTTGCTGGCCGACGCCAGGGCGCGGCCGGGCGAGCTCATCGCCTCGGGCACCTCGCAGGGCGGCATCTGGCATCTGGCGCTGGCCGGGATGCTCAACGCGGAAGGCGCGGCGCCCGACGCGATCCGCTGGATCCCCAGCAAGGGCGCGGCGCCCGCATTGCAGGAGCTGATGGCCGGCGGCGTCGATGTGGCGACGCCCGCGCTGTCGGAGGGCAAGGCGCTGGTCGAGAGCGGCGAGATCCGCGCGCTGGCCTACATGCACGACGCGCGCATGGCCGCCCTGCCCGACGTGCCGACCACCAAGGAGCTGCTGCCCAGCGGCTGGACGCTCGCCGCCTACATCACCGCCAGCGGCCCGGCGGGCATGTCCGACGAGATCGCCTGCAGCTATGAGGCCGCCATCGCCGAGGCGTTCAACAGCCAGGAATGGGCCGACTTCAAGGCCAGCCGCGGCTCGGAGGTGGTGTCGATGCCGCGCGGCGACCTGACCGCGTTCATGGAGGCTTCCGACGCTGCGCTGGGCGAGGTCATCAAGGCGGTCGGTCTGGCGAAATAGCCTTCGGGGCGCGGGGCCGTGCGCGTCGGCGAGGTGCTGACCGGCGCCGCGCTGGTCGCGGGCGGCGCCGCTGTCGCGCTGATGGCGCAGGCCTTTCCGCGCATGGCCGGGATCGCCTACGGCCCCGACCTGTTTCCCGCCATCGCCGCTTCGGGGCTGGCGCTGTGCGGGCTGGCCATCGCGGCGGAGGGCGCGCGCGCCGCGCCCGAGGCGGCGGATGCGCGCGAGCCGCTGGCGCCGGGGCGGATCATGGCGCTGCTGGGGATCGTGGCGGGGGTCGCGCTGGCGCTGCCGTGGCTGGGGTTTCACCTGACCTTCGCCGTCGCGACGCTGGCCGCCTGCCGGGTGTTCGGCGGCGGCTGGATCGCGACGGCGGCGCTGGGCGCGGTCGCGCCGCTGGCGCTGCACTATGTGTTTTATTCGCTGTTGCGCGTGCCGCTGCCGTGGGGCGTGCTGACGCCCGTCGCCTGGTGAGGCGCGGCGATGCTTGAGCATTTCGCCGCCGTGCTGGCGCCGACAAACCTTCTGGTGATCCTGGTCTGCACCTTCTACGGCGCCTTCGTCGGCGCCATGCCGGGGCTGACCGCGACCATGGCGGTCGCGCTGCTGGTGCCGTTCACCTATTTCATGGATCCGCTGGCGGCGGTCAGCGCCATTGTCGCCACCACCACCACGGCGATCTTTGCGGGCGACATCTCGGGCGCGCTGCTGAAGATCCCCGGCACCCCCGCCTCGGCGGCCTATGTCGAGGACAGCTACGCCATCGCGCGGGCGGGCAAGCCGCGC
>CAZOZE010000062.1:0-7218 GCA_964584215.1 uncultured Rhodobacterales bacterium | reverse complement strand
GCGACGGCGACGGTCGCATCGCCCAGCGCCAGCGTGTCGGAGATCGCCTTGAAGCCGTTGACGTCGGACTGCATCACCGAACTGATCGCGAAGAACGCCGCGTTGTCCTTGGCGGTGGCGACGCGCTTGCCGGTGGCCACCTCGCCCTGGGTGGTGGCGAGGTTCTGGTTGATGCTGCGCAGGGTCTGCAGCGCGGTGATCGCGCCATTGTTGGTGAGAATGGAGGCCATGATTTCGGTTCCTTTTGGAGCAGCGCTTTCGACGCCGCGTCATGCCGTGGCCAGCGTTTTCGCCAGCCGTCGCGTGGTCTTGCGGTCCGGCTTTTACCGGAACAGCGACAGGATGCTCTGCGGCTGCTGGTTGGCGATCGACAGCGCCTGCACGCCCAGCTGCTGCTGCACCTGAAGCGCCTGCAGCCGCGCCGACGCGGCCTCAAGATCCGCGTCCACCAGCGCGCCGATGCCCGAGGTCAGGCTGTCGGACACCTTCGAGATGAAGTTGGACTGGTTCTCGATGCGCTTCTGCGCCGAGCCGAACGAGGCGGCGGCGTTCACCGAGGTCTGGATCAGCCCCTCGATGACGCTGAGCGCCACCTTGGCGCCTTCGGCCGTGCCGACATCGACAAGCGACAGCGCGGCGAGCGCGCCGCCTTGCGCGCCCCTAAAGGTCGAGACGGCGGTGTTCGCGTTGGTTTCCGCGATTTGAACGAGCCCACCGGCGGCGCCGGTGACCGTGAGCACGCCGGCCCCGGCGACCGTGCCGAGCGCGGTGTCGAGCCGCCCTGCGACAGCCGTGGCCAGCGCGTCTGCGGTCAGCGAGAGGTCCGCCGAGGTGATCGCCGTCTGCACGATGGCGCCATCGCCCGACGCGTTGGTGACCGAGATGGCCACTACGTCGCCCACCGAGTAGGTGCTGCCTGCGCCTAGCGTCGCCATGGTCTTGACCCCGGTGCCCGCACCCGCCGCGCCGCCGGTGGCGGAGGTGTTGGCGATGCGGTTCTGCTCAAGACTGGCGCGGGCGATGTTGATGCCGGACGTCGTGACGCCGGCGGCGGAACGGTTCAGCGAACCGAGGATGCTGACCGAAGGATCGCCGGCCACGTTCTTGAGAAAGTTCAGCCCGTTGAACTGTGAGGCGTCAACGGTCGCCCCGGTCTGGTTGCGCAGTTCGGCCACGTCGGCCTGGATCTTGGAGCGATCGACGTTGCTTTCCTGCGCGGCGACGATGCGGCCCTTGAGGTCGTTGAGCAGGCCGGTGACGGTCTCGGCGCCCGAGCGCGCCACGCCCACGGTCGCGTCGCCCAGCGCCAGCGTGTCGGAGATCGCCTTGAAGCCGTTGACGTCGGACTGCATCACCGAGCTGATCGCGAAGAACGCCGCGTTGTCCTTGGCGGTGGCCACGCGCTTGCCGGTCGCCACTTCGCTCTGGGTGGTGGCGAGGTTCTGGTTGATGCTGCGCAGGGTCTGCAGCGCGGTGATCGCGCCGTTGTTGGTGAGAATGGAGGCCATCTGTCTCTTCCTTTGCGGGGCGTGCGCTTTCGGCGCCGCCTGATGCTGGATGCCGGGGATTTCCGGCTGGAGAGACGTCTTCTGACGCGACGGTTCGACCGCCGACCGTTCTCAGTTGCGAATCAGTATGGTGGCGAGGCGTTAACGCCGGGTTAGCGGCGGATCGGGCGCGCAGTCACGCACGCAGTCACGCGCGCCGCCCCTGCGCCGTGACCGCCGCGACGCGGTCCACCGGCGCGCCGGAGGCGTCATAGCTGGGCAGGCGGGTCTGCGCGTCGCGCAAGCTGGCGAGGCGGCGGCGGGCGAGGGCGGCGCCCTCGATGGCGGCCCTGAGCAGCGCGGCGTTGCGCTCCGCCGCCTGACGCAGGGTTTGCAGCGGGCCGCGCAGCGCCGCCGCGCCGCCTGCGTCCAGCGCGCCGAGGCTTTCGACCTGCGCGCCGCGCCGCCGGGCCGTGCGCTCGAGCTCGGCGAAGCGCCCCGCGATCAGCAGCGCACGCTCCTGCGCCAGCAGTTCTAGCGCCGCGTCGATGATCCGGGCGCCGCGCTCGGGGCTCATCGCGCCAGCCCTTCGCGGCGGGCGAGCGCCTGAAACAGCTGCTCGGCGAGGCCGATCCCGCCCTTGTCCGCCATCAGCTTCGCCTGCTCGGCGATCAGCTGGCCGCGAAACGCATCCTCTCCCGCGCCGCCGTCAAAGCCCTCGGCGCCTTTGCCGACGCCCGCGTGCTGCATCATCTGCGCAAGGAACACCGCTTCGAACTGGGTGGCCACGCCGCGCAATTCGGCCTCGCGCCGGGCGTCGTCGGCGCCGGTCCTGGCCTCGGGGGCCTGCGCGCTCAGCGCGGCGGACAGGGAAAGCGAATTCATGGGCGGCCTCCGGGGCGGTCTCGCGTCGCGTTCGCGCAGCATCGCGCGAATGGGTCGATTTCGCGCAGCATCGCGCGCGGGGGTAAACGATCTGTAAGGGACGACCGGCCATGCTGCGCGCTCAGACGCGGTGGAGAACCCTGCGATGGATGCGCTGGCGGCCCTGACGAGCAAGACCCTGAAGACGCGCCCCCTCCAGGCGGCGGCGGATGCGGACGCAGGCGCGCCGTCGGGCGAGAGCTTCGAGGCGGTCGCCGGGGCGCTGGCGCAGACCGCCGCGCGGGCGCCGACCGCGCCGGACGCCGCCGACGCCGCGCCCGGCGCCGCGCGGGCGACGCGGGCGCGGGGCGGCGAGCAAGCCGCCGACCTGCAAGCCGCCGACCCGCCAACCCCCGACCTGCAAGCTGCAGACTTGCAAGCCGTCGATCCTGTGGCGGTTCCGGACGCCGCGCCCGCCTTCACTCCCGACACCGCGCGCAGCGCCGACCCTGGCGCCCTCGCCGCCGCGCAGCCCGCCGCGCACGCCGGTGCGGCGCGGGTCGCCCCGGCTCAGGGCGCGTCCGGCGCCGATGTGGCGCGGTCCTCGGCGGACGCCGCGCAAGCGCCGCAGTCCGATGCCGCGCCGTCGCAGGGCGTCGCGCCGCTTGGCGCAGGTCGCGTCGCGCCTGCGGCGGCGGGCGGCGGGAACGGGCGCGGCGGGAACGGGCGCGGCGGGACGGCTGCGGCGCCCGGCGGCGCGGCGCAAGCCGACACTGCGCGGGACACGCCGCCCGAGCCGTCGCCGTCGCGCGACGATCGGGAGCAGACCGCCCGCCGCGCCCCGCCCCGCGATGACGCCGGGCCGGACGCCGCTGCGGACACGGCTGCCGGCGCGCGCCCGGTCGCCGCGCCGGTCACCGGCGTCGCCGCGCCATCCGCCGGTTCTCCGGTCGTCGAGTCCGGGGTGCGACAGGACGCCGCCGCGTCCGAAGCTCGACAGGACGCCGCGGCGTCCGGGGCCGGACAGGACGCCGCCGCGGCGCTTCGGCGGGCCGCGCCGGGCGAATCGGCGGCGGCGACTGTCGCCGGAGACTCACCGCAAGGGGCGGTCGCTTCCGCCGCCGCGCAGCCGCAGGCGGCGCCATTGAACGCGGGGCGTGCGGCCGCGCCGCAGGAAACCGCCGCGCCGGAGACGGTCTCTCAGGATGCGGAGCCGCAGGAACCGGCGGCGCAAGCGCCCGGCGGCGTATCGCGCGACGCCGATCCGCTGACCGCCGACGCCGTCGCGCCGAAGCCGCCGGCCGATCCCGCAGCGGCGCTCGCCGCGCTCGCCGACGCGCCGCGCGCCGCGCCGCAGCCGCTGGCGCCGTCGGTGGCGCCGCTGGATCCGTCTCTGCTCGACCCCGCGTCGCCCGCCGCCGCGCAGACCGCGCTGGTCGCCGCGCGCGACGTGGCGTTCGCGGTGGCGCAGGCGGGCGACGCGAACCGGGTGGAGGTGCGGCTCGATCCGCCTGAGCTTGGCCGCGTGCAGATCGACATCCGGCTGGACGACGGCGGCGCGGCGGCCTCGATCAGCGCCGACCGCCCGGAGACGCTGGAGCTGTTGCGCCGTCACGCCGACGCGCTGCAGCGCGAGCTGACCAATGCGGGCTTCACCGGGGCCAACGTCGGCTTCTCCGACCGCAGGCCGGGCCAGCAGCCGCAGGCCGGGCGGGCGGTGGCGCTGGAGAGCGCCGCGCCCGCCCTCGCCGCAGCGCCCGTCGCCCATGGCTACGCGCGGCCCCGCCCCGGCAGCCTCGATCGTCTCGACATCCGCCTCTGAAGGGAGAACCCCGCCCATGGCCGCCATCGCGCCCGTCACCGCCGCCGCAGCCGCCTCCGCGACCGCGCCGAAGCAGGAGGCGCCGACCGTCGGCGCCAAGCTCAGCGCCGACTTCAACACATTCCTCAAACTGCTGACCACGCAGCTGAAAAGCCAGGACCCGCTCCAGCCGATGGAGTCCACCGAGTTCGTGGCGCAGCTGGCGCAGTTCTCCGCCGTCGAACAGCAGATCGCCACCAACAAGACGCTGGGCGACATCTATGACGCGGTCTCGGGCGCGGGCGCCGGGGCGCTGGGCGACTGGCTGGGGCGCGACGTGCGCGCGCCTGCGCCGCTCGACTACGCGGGCGGCGCGGCGGAGGCGTATCCACCCGAGACGCCCGAGGGCGCGCTCGGCGCGACCATGGTGGTGCGCAAGGCCGACGGGAGCGTGGCGGCGGAGATTCCGTTCACGCCGGGCGCGGGATCGGTCGCGTGGGACGGCAAGCTGGCGGACGGCGCCGACGCCGCGCCCGGCGCCTATCGCTTCGAGGCGCGCTACGCCATGCCGCAGGGCGCGGTCGAGACCCGTGACGCGGAGGTGTACGCCCGCGTGATCGAGGCGCGGCGCGAGGACGGCGAGATCGTGCTGGGGCTGGCGGGCGGCGGCTCGGCGCGCGCCGGAGAGGTGACGGCGCTGCGCGCGCCGGCGGAAGGCCCCGCGCCGCGCGCGGCGTGACCGCGCCCTGCGCGCGGGCACGCGACCGCCGTCTCTGTCGCGGCCGCATCGCCGCGCGGCGATTACCTATCCGGCCGCGTCGATGAAGCACGCCATCGTGTCGGCCATCGCCTGCGGCGAGTCCTCGCGCCGGAAGAACTGGACGAATCCCTCTCTCGGCAGGATGAGATAGGAGAACGTGCTGTGGTCCACCAGATAGTATTCGTCGCCGGTGTCCTCCTTGCGATAGAAGGTGCGATACGCCTTTGAGGCGGCGGCTACCTGTTCGGCGCTGCCGGTGAGGCCGATCATGCCGGGATGGAAATAGTCGGTGAACTCCCGCACCCGCTCGACCGTGTCGCGCGCCGGGTCGATCGAGATGAACACCGCCTGCGCGTCATAGCCGCGATCGGTCAGCAGCGTGATCGCCTCGGCGTTGCGCGCGCTGTCGGTCGGGCAGACGTCGGGGCAGAAGGTGTAGCCGAAATAGACCAGCGAAGGCTTCGTCAGCACATCCGCATCCGTCACCGTGGCGCCGGTTTCATCGACCAGGGTGAACGGCCCGCCGATGCTGGCGCCCGCCACGGTCGATGTGCTGCAGTCGGCGAAGCGGTCCGATCCGGCGCGCGTCAGCCAGAATGCGCCTGCGCCGACCGCCGCCGCAGCGACGACGACATAGACGGCCACAAGTGTCTTGTTCATTGCAACGGCTCCAGAGGGGGAGGGCGCCGCGCGCGACAACGGGGCCGCGCGCGGCGAGGGGCGATCAGTTGGCGTGCTTCATGCTGTGGCCGCCATGCTGCATCTGCATGCCCTGCGGCCGCTTCTCGACATTGAACACGATGGGCAGTTCGCCCGCCTTCTCGAACACCAGCGTCGCGGGCACTTCGTCGCCCTCCTTCAGCCGCCGCCCGTCGAGACCCATGAACATCACATGATAGCCGCCGGGCTTGAGAACGGCGGTGGCGCCGGGCGCAAGGTCGATCGCCGCGACCGGCAGCATCCGCGACACGCCGTCCTTCTCGACGGTCTGGTGGAGCTGCACCTTCGGGAAATCGGCGCGGACGGCGATCAGCCGGTCGGCCTCGGCGCCGGTGTTGGTGATGGTCATGAAGCCGCCGCCCGCCAGCGCCATGGGCGCGGTTTCGAACGCCATGGGGTGATCCACGACAAGGCCGCCAGCCTTGTACTCATGCGCCCACGCCGGGGCGGACAGCAGGGTGAACGCGACCGCAGTCGCCAAAATCCTGAGTTTCATGTCGGTTTTTCCATCGTTGCGCGCCGCCCCCACAGGGTTGCGGCGGTGTGATCGGTGTCTTCGGCTCGATCAGACGATGGCGGGCGGGCCGGTCGGCGGCGCGGCGGGGTTGGAGAACGCGGCGAAAGCCGGTCGCCCGCGCCGGGCGGGCGCGTCGCGCAGCGCCCCGGTTTCAGGCGCCGCCGGGGCGCCGATCGCGTCAGGCGACTGCGCGATATGGCTCAGCCGGCACTTGTCGCAGACCGCAGGCCCGGGATGCGGCGCGTCGCTGTCGCGGCAGAGATCGTCAGCCGATCCGCCTGCGGCGAGGAACTGCGCATATTCGGTGCTCGAACCGGTCAGCACGACGGATGCGCTGTGGCGCGAGGCGGCGACCAGAACGAGCGACAGCGCCATCGCGGCGGCGACGACGAACCGCGCCAGCCGATGATGAAGCGCGCCGCTCGTCGCCAGTGCTCTCATGGACAGCAGAAGTAGCGCCGACCGCCGCCGGAGTCCATTTCTCCCATAGCGCCCGACAAGCGTCGCGGCGCCTACTGGTCCTGGCGCATGATCTCCTCCACCAGCACGTCGCGCACGTTCGGCCCGGCGACCTTGCGGGTGGCGGCGAGCAGGTTGCGGCGCAGGTCGCGCAGCACATACTCGGCGGTGAAATCGCCGTTGAAGCCGCCGCTGTAGGCGTGATCGAACAGCACCCGCAGCAGGGCGTCGCGCACGCGCGGCTCGCGGCTCAGCACGTCCTCGACATGGCCGGGCGCGACCTCGACCGACAGGCCGACCACCGCCATCGCCGCGACCTTCTGATCGGCCATCACCGGCACGATGAACTGGCGCTCCAGCTTGACGAACTCCGACTTGTCGGCGGGGTCGCCCTCGCCCTCGGGCGTCGGTTCGCCCAGCGCCGCCTCGTCCGCCGCCGCCTCGTGTTCGGGGCAGTCCTCGGGCGGCAGTTCGGCGCCGCTGGCGTCGAGACAGACCTCCGGCTCGGGCGGCGGGGCGGGCTTGAGAAACCATCCCGCCGCCGCGCCGCCGACAAGGCCGATCACGGCCAGCAGCACAGGCAGAAGCAGCTTCATCGCGGTTTACTCCA
>CAZOZE010000061.1:0-4601 GCA_964584215.1 uncultured Rhodobacterales bacterium | reverse complement strand
GATGGCGACCATGGTGATCGCGGTGCCGACCGGCGTGAAGGTGTTCAGCTGGATCGCGACCATGTGGGGCGGCTCGATCGAGTTCAAGACGCCGATGCTGTTCGCCATCGGCTTCATCTTCCTGTTCACGGTCGGCGGCGTGACCGGCATCGTGCTGAGCCAGGCGGGCGTGGATCGCGCCTATCACGACACCTATTACGTGATCGCGCACTTCCACTATGTGATGAGCCTTGGCGCGGTGTTCTGCATCTTCGCCGGCATCTATTACTGGATCGGCAAGATGTCGGGCCGCCAGTATCCCGAATGGGCCGGCAAGGTGCACTTCTGGGCGTTCTTCATCGGCGCCAACGTCACCTTCTTCCCGCAGCACTTCCTCGGCCGGGCGGGGATGCCGCGTCGCTACATCGACTATCCGGAGGCGTTCGCGTTCTGGAACTATGTCTCGTCGATGGGCGCGTTCCTGGCCATCGGTTCGTTCGTGTTCTTCCTTGGCGTGATGTACTACACGCTGACGCGCGGCCAGCGGGTGACCGAAAACGCCTATTGGGGCGCCGGCGACACGCTGGAGTGGACCCTGTCCAACCCGCCGCCGGAGCACACCTTCGAGACGCTGCCGACCCCCGACCAGTGGGAGAAGGCGCACCACTGAGGGGTGCGCCGAGCGGCTCGGCATGACGCGGCGCGAGAGTGACAGCGACAGCGGGGCGGCCGGGGGTGTTCCTCCGGCCGCCCCCGCCGTTTCGGACGGCGGCGACCCGTTCGCGCGCGCCGACCCGCCGCTCTATGCGGTGACGGTGTGGCCGCACCGGTCGCTGGATGCGCGGGGGATGCGGCGGTTCCTGGCGGTGCTCGCGGCGGGTTTCGCGCTGCCGCTGCTGGCGGTCTGGGGCACGCCTGCGGCCTGGGCGCTGGCGCCGTTTCCGCTGGCGGTGATGGCGCTGACGTGGGCGACGCTGTCGCACAGCCGCAGGCAGGGGCGGCTGGTGGAGGAGTTGCGCCTCTGGCCCGACGCCATCGCGGTCGAGCGGCGCGAGCCGAGGGGCAAGGTGCGGCGCTGGAGCGCCAACCCCTATTGGGTGACGGTGACGGTCGCCGATACGCCGCGCATCCCGCGCTACCTCACCCTTCGCGGCGGCGGGCGCACCATCGAGCTGGGCGCCTTCCTGACCGCCGAGGAGCGCGACGCGCTGGCGGCGGAGATCAATGGCGCGTTGCGTCGCGCCATGGGCGCGCGAGGTTGAGTCCCGCCATGGGCGCGCGAGGATGAATCCAGCCATGAGCGCGCGAGGATGAATCCCGCCATGAGCGCGCGCGCCTGAACGCGGCGTTTGCGGCGGCGGCGCGAGCCGGGTAACAGGGGGCGCACCCCCTGCCGCAGGAGCCCGGGCCATGACAGAGACCCAAGCCGAGCAGGAAATCCGCCGCGACGACGACTATGCGCTCGACCGCGACGTGGTCGCCGCGCTGCGCGCGGCGCTGGCCGACGGCGACATGGACGCCGTGCGCGCCAGCGTCGGCGAGCTGCACGCCGCCGACCTCGCCGACCTGATCGAACAGCTCGGGGCGGAGCAGCGCCGCACGCTGGTCGAGGCGCTGGCGCCGGACATCCTGCCCGAGGTGCTCACCGAGCTTGAGGAGGGCGTGCGCGACGAGGTGCTGGAGTTCCTCGACCCCGCCCGGCTGGCCGAGGCGGTGCGCGCACTCGACACCGACGACATCGTGTATCTGGTCGAGGATCTCGACGCCGAGGAGCAGGCCCGCGTGCTGGAGGGGCTGGACGCCGAGGATCGCGCGGTCGTCCGCCAGTCGCTGACCTATCCCGAATACACCGCCGGCCGGATGATGCAGCGCGAACTCGTCACCGCGCCGCCGTTCTGGACCGTCGGCCAGACCATAGACTTCCTGCGCGCCGCCGAGGATCTGCCCGACCCGTTCTACGACGTGATCGTGGTCGATCCGGCGATGCGCCCGCTGGGCAAGGCGTCGCTCAGCCGCATCCTCGCCGCGCGCCGCCCGGTGACGCTGGGCGGGATCATGGAGGAGGACTTTCGCACCGTGAGGGTGGAGGACCCGCAGGAGGACGTCGCCTACGCCTTCAACAAGTATCACCTCGTCTCCGCCCCGGTGGTGGACGAGGGCGGGCGGCTGGTAGGCGTGATCACCATCGACGACGCCATGGAGGTGATGTCGGACGAGGCGGAGGAGGACATCCTGCGGCTGGGCGGCGTCGGCGGCGACGCCGAGATCTCCGACAGCGTCGGCGAGACCGTGCGCCAGCGCATCCCGTGGCTGGTGGTCAACCTCGCCACGGCGATCCTCGCCTCGCTGGTGATCGCGCTGTTCGAGGACGTGATCGCGCAGGTGGTGGCGCTGGCGGTGCTGATGCCCATCGTCGCCTCGATGGGCGGCAATGCGGGCACCCAGTCGCTGACCGTGGCGGTGCGCGCGCTGGCGACCCGCGACCTGACCGACACCAACGCGCTGCGGGTGATCGGGCGCGAGGCGGTCGCGGGGCTGCTGAACGGCGTGGTGTTCGCCGCCATCATGGGCGGCGTGGCCTGGCTGTGGTTCGGCGATCCGGTGATCGCGGCGGTGATCGGGACCGCAATGATCATCAACATGATCGCCGCCGCGCTGGGCGGCGTGCTGATCCCCATCGCGCTCGACAAGGCGGGCGTCGATCCCGCGCTCGCCTCCGGCACGTTCGTCACCACCGTGACCGATGTGGTGGGGTTCTTCGCGTTTCTGGGGCTGGCGACGCTGGCGCTGCTCTAGGCGCTGGAATTCCGGCGCCGCCGCGATACGTCCGCAAGAGGTCATTGCAGCGGGGGACGCCATGGCGCGCGAGAGCCACGGGAGCGATGCGGCGCCGGGCGGCTTCGACCGCTCGTTCCTCGTCACCATGATCCGGGATTTCTTCCTGATCCTGCTGCTGGTCACGGTGGCGGAATACGCGCTGAAGGCGGCGCTGCTGGTTTATGACTTCAAGGCGCGCGGCGAGGCGCAGGCGCGCGACGTGGCGGGCGAGGTGGCCGGCCATGTGCGCCAGATCATGCTCAACGAGGGCGGGCCGGTGGCGGCGCGCACGCTGTATCCGATCTTGCAGCAGAACTTCAGCGACCTCGGATATACCATTGAAATTGCGCCAAGCGATGTGACTCGCGCCTCCATCGAACAGAGCTTCGGCTTCACGCCGCGCGGCATGATGGTCGAGGCGTGGCCGCAGGGGCGGCACAACAGCGCCAGCGTCGAGATCCGCGCCGAGGCGTTCTGCCAGACCTGCCATGTGGCCGCCGAGATCGGCGACGTGCTGGGCGTGGTGACCGTGCGCAACTATCTGGCCCGCGAGATCGACGCTTGGGCGAAGGGATTGCAACTGACCTCGGTGCTGGCGGTCGGCAAGATCGTGCTGCACTCGGTGTTGCTGTTCTTGCTGCTGCGCAGCCGCATGGCGCCGCTGATCCAGTTGCGCGGCATGGTGAGCGGGCTGTCGCGGGCGTTCGGCGCGCTAAACGCGCGGGCCGACGTGCGCTCGCGCGACGAGTTCGGCGCGCTGGCGCGCGACCTCAACCTGTTTCTCGACCGGATCAGCCGGGTCGTCGCCGAACTGGACGCCGTGCTGCACCGCGTGGTGGCGGTCAACGACGACATCCTGCGCATTCAGGGCGACATGCGCGACCGCATCGACGGCTTCGTGGGCGGGCTGCACCGGCTGGAGCGGCAGGCGATGCTGAACGCGCGGCGAGAGCCGCTGCTCTCGCCGGAGTGGTTCGACGCCATGGGCGCGGCGGTGGACCGGCTGCGCGACGCCCTGCCGGAGGGCGCCGAGGACCCCGCCGCGTTGCTCGACCGTCTGCGCGCCGTGGTGGACACCGCCGAGCGTCAGATCGCGACCAACGTGGCGCTGTTCGAGGAGCTGGCGCGGCTGGGCGAGGACTCGGGCCGCTTCCAGCACGCGCTCGCCGACATGGCGCGGCTGGAGGAGCGGATGCGCGGCGTCATCGACACCGGCGCCGCGCTGGTGGCGCGGCTGCAACCGGGCGCGGGCGGATCCGGGCGGGGTTGATTTCCCGGCGTGCGCGCCGTCAACTGCGCGCCCGACATCGCAGGAGCGCCACCCCGTGACCATCGCCCTTCCGACCGGCATCGACGCAACCCAGGCCATGCTCGGGGAGGCCGGCTATGTCTGCGGCCGCGACCTTGCGACCGTGGTGTATCTCGCGCTGAAGCTGGGCCGCCCTCTGTTTCTGGAGGGCGAGGCCGGCGTCGGCAAGACCGAGATCGCCAAGGCGCTGGCGGCGGCGCTGGGGCGGCGGCTGATCCGGCTGCAATGCTACGAGGGGCTGGACGCGGCCTCGGCGGTGTATGAGTGGAATTTTCCTGCGCAGATGATCGAGATCCGGCTGGCGGAGGCGGGCGGCGACCGCGACCGCGCCGCGCTGGCCTCGGAGCTGTTCTCTGAGCGGTTCCTCACCCGCCGCCCGCTGCTGGAGGCGATGAGCCCGCAGGAGGGCGGTCCGCCGGTGCTGCTGATCGATGAGCTTGACCGCACCGATGAGCCGTTCGAGGCGTTCCTGCTGGAGGCGCTCAGCGACTTTCAG
>CAZOZE010000060.1:0-3219 GCA_964584215.1 uncultured Rhodobacterales bacterium | reverse complement strand
TGCCCCGGACCCTCTACGCCACGCTCGGCCAGATGGCGGGGCAGGACGACGCCGACCTCTTCTCCCTGATCTGGAACCCCGACACCGGGCGGTGACGCCCAAGGCCCGCGCCCCCTCGGGGGCGCGGGCCAGAGCCTTTCGGAGCGACGGCGTCCTCCCGGGTCTCGACCCGGTGGCGCGACGGCCCGCGCCAAAGCAGACCGCGCGCGCCTGCTTCGCGAGACGCGCTGCGCGCTCTATGCTGGCGGCGCCGCGAGGAGCCGCAGCCATGTGCAACCTGTTCGCCAACACCATGCCGCAGGAGGCGATGCGCCGACTGTTCACGGTCGCGTCCGAAGACGACCGTCTCGGCAACGCAGCGCCCCTGCCCGCGATCTTTCCCCGCCATGACGCGCCGATCGTGCGCCTTGGTGAGCACGGGCGGCGCGAGCTTGTCGCCGCCCACTGGGGCTTCGTGCTGCCGCAGGCATCAAAGAAGACCGGCGCGCCGATTCTGCCCAAGGCGGTGAACAACGCCCGCGACGACACGGTGCGCAGCTCGCACTTCTGGCGAGAGAGCTTCGAGACGCGGCGCTGCCTGCTGCCGGCCACCAGCTTCTGCGAGGCGAAAGGCGCGAAGCCCGCGACCCATGTCTGGTTCGGCGTCACCGGCGACGAGCCGCGCCCGCCCTTCGCCTTCGCGGCGATCTGGAAGCGCCATCGCGGCAAGTACCGCGACGACCTCGTCGACATCGACACCTGCTCGATGCTGACCACCACCCCGAACGACCTGGTGAGGACGGTGCATCCAGACCGGATGCCGGTGATCCTGGCGCCCAAGGACTGGGAGGCGTGGATGGGCGGCCCGGTCGAAGAGGCGGCGCGGCTGATGCGGCCATTTCCCGCCGACCAGATGCGGATCGTACGGGAAGGAATCGACGCGAAGGCGGACGGGTAGCGCGGGAGCCAGATTGGCGCCGTCATCTGCCGCCCGCCATCCACGTCGCGCGCAAACGCGTGCGCTATCGCTTCAGCTTTTGTCGGGTGATTTGCTTCACGGCGCGAGAGAGCCGAACAGCGATCAGGTTGCGGGTCCGGTCGCCTTCGGCATTATACCGGATCGCCTCGTCAATCGCCCAGCCGCGCGCTCGCCCAAGATCGCCGCCGAAATTCTCGATCAGCGTCTCTGCCGCCGCGAATATCTCGGCATCGGTCGGTTGCCGCGGGTCCGTTCTGTTGAAAAGCGTCGTCGTCGGGGTCATGCGCCATATCATTGCGCGCAGAGCGATGCTGCAGCAAGGCGCCTCGCCGTCGCGCGTCGCGGACGGACGCTGCGAGAGCCCGCTCCACTCTTCACGGCGTCCCTGCGATCATGCCGCCGACTTGGACGCGTCGAAGCCGACGGCGGTCGATCCTGCAATGTCCAGTTCATTCAAATCGCTACGAGATTTGGCTGGATACGCCGCCGATAGTCTCGAATGGCGTCGTCCTGAGGATCTCGATGAAACGCGTGATATTGGCGCGTATGGACCCTTCGTTCGCCAGCCGCAGACGCTCCATTCCAAGAAAGGCGTCGCCGACGGTGGCCGTATGAGGGGCCACCACACGCTGTTCAAGAAGGATGTCGCTTGAACCGTTGACCACCCTGTACGTCACCTGGCTGGTCACGGTCATATCGAAGCCGGCAAGAGGCTGATCCAGGTCCTCCAGCACCGCATCGATCTGCAGATTGGACCCGGCGTCGTGCAACCCGGCGTTAACGAGCGAAGCAGTCAGCGCGGCCTGGAAGGCCGCTGCTGATACTTCGGAGGTCCACATCGGGTTGGTTTCCTCGCCGCCCGCGACCTGACCCACGGAAAACCGTGCACCCGACACCTGGGGCGGAGCATCCGTCGGTCGACCGGCGGCCATGGCTTCGGGCCGAGACGGCTGAGCGCAAGCCGCCGTCAGGACAAGCAGGCCTATCGCCATGCTTGCGCGGACAATGCGCCCGATCGTCATGCGGCGACCCGAGCGGCGAGGCGATGCTGCTCAATTTCGACGAGCTTGGTTTCCTTAGCCTTTTCGGCGGCGGCTATCTGACGATCGCATTCGATGCGGTCTTCGCAGCGATCCTTGATGCGTGCGACTGTGGCGTCGTACTGACGAATGAACTCGTCCCTCTGATTGTCGAAAAAGTCGTCTTTCTCGTCGAGATCACGAAATTCTTTTGGCTGGAGCGTAAGCGTGATCAGCGGCGGGTACTGATTCATCGCGCCCGACGCCGCATCGACCGCCACGCCGATAACGCCACCGAACAAGATGTTGCCGAAGGTCATGCCGGCGAATTCAGACGCCATCGCGCCAGCGGCGCTCTCGTAGCCGTCCCGCTGGCACAAGACGGCGATGTCGTTTTTCGATTTCGGCACGACCATCGAGCCCGGCGTGGGATTGATGAAGGCGATCACCTGACCGTCCTGCTTGATCTCACACGATGCCCCGGGAGGGCGGGTATCAATGGTGACCGTATCGGTCGACCCTTGGGTGATGGTGGCGCAGGCGGGGAGAAGGGCTAGCGCCCCCAAAGTCAGAAAACGGTGCATTAACAAACCCTTCACAAAGCAACTACCCCTGCACTTAAGGATATTGGCGAAAATATGGCAAGGCTTTTGTGTTGGGTCATGCCGCTCTGCGGCGGAGACTGTCGGCAATGCGCCGGATGTCGCCATTCGCGGCATACAAGACGATCGTCGGCTGCGTGCGCAAGCAAGCCATGGCGCGCCGGTTCTGTCACCCGGGCCGGGCGTCTCCCCGGCGCCGCCGGGGACCGCGCTGGCCATGAACGGAGCCCCGTGACCGGGTCTCCGCCCGTGCCGGGTGGCCATCCCTGACGCGAAGGGTCGCCCGGCGCACTGCGGGCCGGGTCCGCCCGCCAGCGGGCGGCTTGCCGTGTCCTCGAGGCGCCGGGCTCTCGTCGCCTCGGGGCTCCTCACCCGCCGGGGGCGGTCCGGCGGCGCGAAGGCGCGCGCCGGCCCCCTAGCCCCCGACGGGCCGCACGCTCTCCCCGCCCGCGAACTGCAGCCCGCGAAGGGCGGGCTTGCGTCTTCGCGGCCGGGGCCGGCGTCGCGCGCGGCGCGCCGCCTGAGCTTGTGCTGGGCGGCATGCGGGCTGGTCGCCCGCATCCTTCCACCACACACACCCGCCGTGGCCGCTGCCAGCCGCTGGCCCCGCCTGCCCGCCATGCGGCGGACTGGCGAGGCC
>CAZOZE010000059.1:0-9402 GCA_964584215.1 uncultured Rhodobacterales bacterium | reverse complement strand
CAACTACGTCACCAAGGCGCGGATCGACCCCGACCTGTGCATCCAGTGCGGCCGCTGCTTCGCCGCCTGCGAGGATACGTCGCACCAGGCCATCGCGATCAAGCCGGGCCGCGTATTCGGGGTGATCGACGCAGAATGCGTCGCCTGCAACCTGTGCGTCGCCGTCTGCCCGGTGGAGGACTGCATCACCATGGAGCGCCTGCCTGCGGGCAGCGTGGACCCGCGCACCGGGCGGGTGGTAAGCGACGATCACGCGGACTGGACGACTCACCCCAACAACCCCGGCCGCATCGCAGCGGAGTAAGCCATGACCCATCCCGACCCGATGCAGGGCGCGCGGCGCGCGCTGGTCTGGGTGGTGGCGCTGAACCTTGGCTACGGGCTGATCGAGGGCGCGGTCGGCCTGATGATCGGCTCGGTCTCGCTGATCGTGGACAGCGTGGACTTCTTCGAGGACAGCTTCGTCAACCTGCTGATTTTGCTGGGTCTTGGCTGGTCGATGGCGGCGCGGGCGCGGCTGGGCGGGATGCTGGCGTTCTTTCTGGCGATCCCCGCCGCCGCCGCGCTGTGGATGGTGTGGAGCAAGATCCAGACGCCCGCTCCCCCGGCGGCGGACGGCCTGACGCTGACCGCGCTGGGCGCGCTGGCGATCAACCTCGCCTCGGCGCTGATCATCGCGCGCTGGCGCAATGCGGGCGGGGCGCTGCTGCGCGCGGCGTTCCTGTCGGCGCGCAACGACATGATCGGCAACGCGGCGATGATCGGCGCCGGGCTGCTGACGGCGGCCACCGCTTCGGTGTGGCCCGACATCATCGTGGGTCTGGGGCTGGCGATGCTGCATGGCGACGCGGCGCGCGAGGTCTGGCGCACCGCGCGCGACGAGCGGCTGGCGCAGCGCGCGCCGCATCCGTGAAGCATTCTTGACAGCGCCCGCCCGGCTCCCCATTGTCACGCCTCATGGCGCAGAGACGCGCCTTTTTCCGGCGGATACTTATGCTCGTTAAGAGCATTAATTCCGCCAAGCCACGGGGGATCGCGCGATGCGCATCAACGCGGTTGACGACATCGGCGCGGCGCGCGCCGCGCTGGGCCGCGCCTATGATCTGGCGCCCTCGCTGGCGGCGGCGCGGGAGACGCGCGCGCTCTATGACCGGGTGTCGCGGGTGATCCCGGAACCCGACTGGGCGATCCACGCGCCCTATGTGCGCGCCATCAACGCGCTGAAGAAGGACCGCGACGCGGTGATCCTGGCGCATAACTACATGACGCCGGAGATCTTTCACGGCGTCGCCGACATCTCCGGCGACAGTCTGGCGCTGGCGATCGAGGCGACGAAAGTGCGTCAGCAGGTGATCGTGCAATGCGGCGTGCACTTCATGGCCGAGACATCGAAGATCCTGAATCCGGCGAAAACCGTGCTGATCCCCGACAGCCGCGCGGGGTGCTCGCTGGCGGAATCGATCACCGCCGCCGACATCGCCGACATGCGCGCGCAGTATCCCGGCGCGAAAGTGGTCAGCTACGTCAACACCACCGCCGAGGTGAAGGCGGCCTCCGACATCTGCTGCACCTCCGCCAACGCCGCGCAGGTGGTCGCGGCGATGCCCGGCGACACGGTGATCATGACGCCCGACGGCTATCTGGCGCGCAACGTCGCCGCGCAGGTTCCCGCCAAGCGCGTGGTGTGGTGGGAAGGCGCGTGCATGGTGCATGAGCGCTTCACCGCCGATGAGCTGCGCGCCTACCGCGAGGCCGACCCCGACACCGCGATCATCGCGCATCCCGAATGCACGCCCGAGGTGGTGGCGGAGGCCGATTTCACCGGCTCCACCGCGGGCATGATCGGCTGGGTGCGCAAGAACAAGCCGCGCAAGGTTGTGATGGTCACCGAATGCTCGATGTCGGACAACGTGGCGAACGAACTGCCCGAAACCGACTTCGTGCGGCCCTGCAACATCTGCCCGCACATGAAGCGTATCTCGCTGGAGAACATCCTGTGGTCGCTGCACAGCATGACCGAGGAGGTCACCGTGCCCGAACATCTGATCGCCCCCGCCGCGCAGGCGGTGCAGGCGATGATCGACCTCACCGCGCCGCGCAACTGACGCCAGCCTGCTGAGAGCATCCCGCGCCGCCCGCGCGCCCCCGGAGTGACGCAGATGCCAGACAGTCCCGCGACCGCCGCGCACGACACCGTCTTCGACGCAGGCGGCGCGCTGATCGTCGGGGCCGGGCTGGCGGGGCTGTTCACCGCGCTCAAGCTCTCGCCCACGCCCTGCGCCGTGCTCAGCCCCGAGCCGCTGGGCGCGGGCGCCTCCAGTTCCTGGGCGCAGGGCGGGGTGGCGGCGGCGGTCGGGCTGGGCGACAGCGCCGAGAGCCACGCCCGCGACACCATCGCCGCTGGCGCAGGCACGGTGGACGCCGACGTGGCGCTGGCGGTGGCGCGCGAGGCAGGCGCGCGCATCGCCGACCTGCTCGACCTCGGCGCCCCGTTCGACCGCGACGCCAGCGGCGCGCTGGTCCAGTCGCGCGAGGCGGCGCATTCCTTCGCCCGTGTCGTGCGGGTGAAGGGCGACGGCGCGGGCGCCGCGATCATGGCGGCGCTGATCGAGGCGACGCGCAAGACCCCCTCGATCCAGGTGGTCGAGAACGTCACGGTCGAGGATCTGGCGGTCGAGGAAGGCCGCGTCGTCGGCGTGTTCGCCCGCCGCGCCGACGACCCCTACGCCGAGCCGCTGATGTTTCGCGCCCGCGCCACGGTGCTGGCGACAGGCGGCGTCGGCGGGCTATACGCCGTCACCACCAATCCGCCCTCGGTGCGCGGTCAGGGGCTGGGGATGGCGGCGCGCGCGGGCGCGGTGATCGCCGACCCTGAGTTCGTGCAGTTCCACCCCACCGGCCTTGCGGTGGACCGCGACCCCACGCCGCTCGCCTCGGAAGCCCTGCGCGGCGACGGCGCCACGCTGATCGACGCGCACGGGCGGCGCTTCATGGCCGACGAGCACCCTGACGCCGAACTGGCGCCGCGCGACATCGTGGCGCGCGCGATCCATCGCAGGGTCTCGAAGGGCGAGGCGGTGTATCTCGACGCCCGCGCCGCGCTCGGCGCGCGCTTCGCCGAACATTTCCCCACCATCGCCGCCTATTGCGCCGAGGCGGGGATCGACCCGGCGACGCAGCCGATCCCGGTGCGCCCGGCGCAGCACTATCACATGGGCGGCGTGCGCACAGACGCCGCCGGGCGGTCGTCGCTGCCGGGTCTGTGGGTCTGCGGCGAAGCGGCGCGCACCGGGCTGCATGGCGCCAACCGGCTGGCCTCGAACTCGCTGCTGGAGGCGCTGGCCTTCGGCGCCCGCATCGGCGCCGACATCGCGGGGCTGGAGCCCGCCGCCGCGCCGCGCGCCCGCGTCACGCCGCCGCCTGCGCCGTCGCGTGGGCGCGGGCGCGCGGCGCCGCCTGCGCAGGCGGTCGCCGCGCTGCGCCGCGCGATGACCGATCTGGTGGGGGTGGAGCGCGACGCCGCAGGCCTGCGCGCGGCGCTCGCCCGCATCGCGGCGCTGGAGGCTGAGGCCGCCCCCGCCTCGCGCGCGTTTCTCAACATGTCCGCCGCCGCGACGCTGATCGCCGCCGCCGCGCTGTTGCGCGAGGAAAGCCGCGGCGGGCACTATCGCACCGATTTTCCGCAGACGGCGGCGACCGCCGTCGCCACCGAGATCACGCTCGACCGCGCGCTCGCCGTGCGCGACACAGCGGTGAAACAGGTCGAGGAGGCCGCGCGATGATCCCCCCCCTGCCCCGCGTGATGGTCGAGCCGCTGGTGCGCGCGGCGCTGCTGGAGGACCTCGGCCGCGCGGGCGACGCCACCACCGACGCCACCATCGCCCCCGGCCTGCGGGCGCACGCAAGGCTGGTCGCGCGGCGGGAGGGCGTGGCGGCGGGGCTGGACGTCGCGCGGCTGGCGTTCGAGCTGATCGACCCCGCCCTGCGCGTCACCGCCCATCTGCGCGACGGCGACCGCGCGGCGGCGGGCGCGGCGCTGATGGAGGTCGAGGGATCGGCGCGCGCGATTCTGACCGCCGAGCGCGTGGCGCTGAACTTCGCCGGGCGTCTGTCGGGCGTCGCGACGCTCACCAGACGTTTCGCCGACGCCATCGCCCACACGCAGGCGGCCATCGCCTGCACCCGCAAGACCACGCCGCTGCTGCGCGCGCTGGAAAAGCACGCGGTGCGCGCGGGCGGCGGCGCGGCGCATCGCTACGGCCTCGACGACGCGATCCTGATCAAGGACAACCATATCGCCGCCTGCGGCGGGATCGCCGACGCGCTGGCGCGCGCGCGCGCCTACGCCGGCCACATGATGAAGATCGAGATCGAGGTGGATCGGCTCGACCAGCTCGACGCCGTGCTGGCGGCGGGCGGGGCGGATGCGATCCTGCTCGACAACATGGACCCCGCCACGCTGCGCGCGGCGGTGGAGCGGATCGCGGGCCGGGCGGTGGCCGAAGCATCTGGCGGCGTGACGCTGGCCACCGTCGCCGCCATCGCCGAGACAGGCGTCGATCTGGTCTCGACCGGCGCGCTCACCCACTCCGCCCCGGTGCTGGACCTCGGGCTGGACTTCGACTGACGCTCAGTTCGACGCCACCTGCGTCGGCCTGCGATAGAAGATGTGGTCGCCGATCTGTCTCACGCGCACCAGCTTTTTCGCCCATTTCGGCCTGACGCCGGTGGTGTGGAAATGGGTGGCGTTGTCGGTGAGGGTGCGCGGACGGCCCTCCAGCATCAGATGCGCGATCTTGCCGGCCCTCGCGAAGGCGCGGCGGTTGGTGATCGTCTCCGGCTTGCCGTCGCACTGAAACGAGAACTGACAACCGGTGGACCGCCCGGCGCCCTGTTTCACCACGCCGCAGATCGAGGTCGGATAGCGGGCGCTGTCCACGCGGTTCAGGATCACCTCAGCCACCGCGAACTGCCCGGCCAGCGTCTCGCCCCGCGCCTCGAAATAGATCGCCTCGGCCAGACAGCGCCACTGCGCGCCGCCCGCACCGCGCGATATGCGCTCGACGTTGGCCAGATCGATCACGCCCGCCGCGTCGCCCAGCAGCAACTCCTCGATGATGTCGTCGGAGGCGCCGCGCGCCACGGCGGCGGCCAGCGCGTCCTCGGCGCTCAGCGCGCCCAGATCGGGGCCGTCGAGCGCGGCGGCGCCGCGCGCGGCGGGGATCGCGCGCGGCGACGTCAGATCGGCGCCGCTCAGCGACATTTCACGGTCCGTTCCCACGGTGGCGAGCGCCGCGCGCTCCGCCGACAGGACCATGCGGATGCGCTCCGCCGTCTCGCTCAGCCTGCGGATCGCAGGGGGCGTGGCGCTGGCGAGATCCACAGCCGGGGAGGCTGCGGCGACGTCCGCCGCCATCGCCGCGCCCGGCGCAAAAGCGCCCGTCATACAAAGTAACGCGCCGCACAGGGCGCTCCGAACGGCTTTCGCGTTCGTGCTCATGCGTCATTCCTTCAGGATGCCGGAGCGCTCCGCCGACGGATGCGCATTGCGTCGGAGATCCCGACAATCCGGCTAAAACAGCCCTCTTTCCATTAACTGGATGTAAACTAACGCCTCGGAGCCGGCGCGACAGCCCCGGTCATTGGTTAACGGCGCGGGCAAGGGCTCTTGACGCGGCTACTGTGGCGCGAATCCGACATCCAGCGCCTGTCTGGCGCGCGTTTTCGCCGCAGCCGCAACCCTGAAGGGCGCCCGCGCGCCCTCCAGACAGTCGAGAAACGGCGCCAGCCGGGCGAATCCCTCCGCGCCGAACGCCGCCGTCATGCTGCGCCGCAGCCACGCCCGCGCCTGCGCCGCCCGCCGCGCCGACAACGCGCCGGCCCGCCCGCCGCCCGCCGCCAGCGCCGCGCCGCGCGCCAGCAGCGCGCCGACCAGATCATCCACCCCCTCGCCGGTCGCGGCGGAGCACGACAGCACCGCGACCGCCTCCGCCCCCGGCGCCGCCAGCGACAGCGCGCCCTTCAGATCGGCGACGGCGCGGCGGGCGCTGGCGCCCATGTCGGCCTTGGTGACCACGGCGAGATGCGGGATCTCGGCGACGCCCGCCTTCATGAACTGGAGCGCGTCGCCCGCGCCGGGCTGGGCGCAGAACACCACCGTATCGGCCACGTCCTCGATCTCGGTCTCGGACTGGCCAACGCCCACCGTCTCGACGATCACCACGTCGTGCAGCGCGCGCATCAGCACCAGCGTCGGCCAGGCCGCGTCGGCCAGCCCCCCCAGCCGGTCGCGCGCCGCCATCGAGCGCACGAACACGCCGTCGTCCTCGGGATCGGTGCTGAGCCGGGTGCGGTCGCCCAGCAGCGCGCCGCCGGAGCGGCGCGAGGACGGATCGACCGCGATCACCGCCACCCGCAGCCCGCGCGCGCGAAACGCGCGGATCAGCGCGTCGGTCAGCGTCGATTTTCCCACGCCCGGCGGACCGGTCAGCCCCAGCGCCTGCCCGCGCGGCGCGGCCCATGCGGCGTCGAGCAGCGCCGCCGTCTCGGGCGCGTCGGGGCGCGTCTCGATGCGCGCCAGCGCGCGCGCCAGCGCCGCCTTGCCGCCCGCCGCCAGCGCGGCGAGCGCGGCCTGTCCGTCCTGCGCCCCGCTCACGGCGCGCCGTCTCCCCGTCCGCGCAGCGCAAGGATGCGCGCCTGCGCCGCCGCCAGCCGCGCGATCGGCACGCGATAGGGCGAGCAGGACACATAGTCGAACCCGGCCAGCTCGCAGAACCGCACCGAGGCCGGGTCGCCGCCGTGCTCGCCGCACAGGCTCAGCGCCACCGCGCGGTTGCCGCGCCGCCCGCGCTCGGCGGCCATCAGCAACAGCTCGCCCACCCCCTCGACGTCGAGCGTATGGAACGGATCGGCGGGAAACACGCCCTGCGCCAGATAGGCGCGCATGAAACCGCCCGCGTCGTCGCGGCTGAGGCCATAGGTCATCTGCGTCAGGTCGTTGGTGCCGAAGCTGAGGAACGCGGCGCCGCGCGCGATCTCCTCGGCGCGCAGCGCCGCGCGCGGCGTCTCGACCATGCAGCCGACCTTGTAGGCGAAGTCGGCGCCGCGCTCGGCCTTCACCGCCGCCGCCACCGCGTCGATGCGATCCTTGAGGATCAGCATCTCGCGGTTGGCCGAGACCAGCGGGATCATGATCTCGGGCGTGACCGCCGCGCCGAACGCGGCCTCGGCCTCCACCGCCGCCTCGAAGATCGCGCGCGCCTGCATCTCATAGATCTCGGGCACGGTGACGCCCAGCCGGCAGCCGCGCATCCCCAGCATCGGGTTGATCTCGGCCAGCGCCGCCGCGCGCGCCTTGACCTTCTCGACCGGCATCGCCATCGCCAGCGCCAGTTCGCGCATGTCGCGCGGCGACTGCGGCAGAAACTCGTGCAGCGGCGGGTCGAGCAGGCGGATGGTGACCGGCAGGCCCTTCATGATGCCGAACAGCGCCACGAAATCGGCCCGCTGCCACGGCAGCAGGCGCGCCAGCGCCGCGCGCCGCGCCTGCGCGTCGTCGGCGAGAATCATCTCGCGCATCGCCGTCACCCGCTCGGGCTCGAAGAACATGTGCTCGGTGCGGCACAGGCCTATGCCATCGACGTTGAATCCCCGCGCCACCCGCGCGTCGGCGGGCGTGTCGGCGTTGGCGCGCACGCCCATGCGGCGGTGCGCGTCGGCCCATACCATCAGCGTGGCGAAGGCGCCGCTGAACTCGGGGCGCAGCATCGCCGCCGCGCCCGCCAGCGCCTCGCCCGCGCCGCCGTCGAGCGTGATCACGTCGCCCTCGGCGAAGCGGCGCCCGCCGGCGCGCAGCGCGCCCTCGTCGATGTCCACCGCGACGTCGGAGACGCCGACCACGCAGGGCACCCCCATGCCGCGCGCCACCACGGCGGCGTGGCTGGTGAGGCCGCCGCGCGCGGTCATCACGCCTGCGGCGACGTGCATCCCGCGAATGTCCTCCGGCCCGGTCTCGACCCGCACCAGGATCGCGGGCGTCCCCCGCGCCGAGAACACCTCCGCCGCATCAGCCGTGAAGGCGATCGGGCCGCTGGCGGCGCCGGGCGAGGCGGGCAGGCCGCGCCCGATCACGTCGCGCGGCGCGGCGGGGTCCACCGTGGGATGCAGATGCTCGATCAGCAGTTGCGGGTCGATGCGCAGCAAGGCGTCGGCGCGGCCGATGCGGCCTTCCTCGGCCAGATCGACGGCGATTCGCACGGCGGCGCGCGGGCCGCGCGGCGCGGCAACGGCGTCGAGGATCTTCACCACGCCGTCCTCGACGGTGAACTCGACCTTGCAGGCGTCGGCGAGCGCGGCCTCGGCCAGCGCCACCTGCGCCGCCAGCGCCGCGAACACGTCCGGAGCGATCAGCGCCAGCGCCCCGTCGCCGCCCTCCAGCGGCGCGGCGGCGCGCAGGCCGAGCGCCGCGTCCTCGCCCTGCCCCTGCGCCACCCACACGCCCGACAGCGCCCGCGCGCCGCTGCGCGGATCGCGGCTGACCGCCGAACCGGCGCCCGACACGCCCGGCCCCACGCCCAGGCTCATCGCCTGAATCACAAAGCCAAGCCCCGCCTCGGGATCGTCGCCGCGCGCCGCGCGCAGCATCCGCGCGCGCGGGCTGGCCCAGGCGGCGGCGGCGGCGGCGAGCGCCAGCGACAATTGTTCGCGCGGGTCTTCGGGAAACGGCGCGCCGGTCTCATCCACGACGATGCGGTGATAGTCGTCCAGCAGCGCGCCCAGCGCCGCCGCGTCCAGCTCCGACTCGTCCGCCGCGCCGCTGGCGCGGATGCGGTCGAGCAGCGCCTGCTCCAGCGCCTCGGCGTCCACCCCCAGCGCGGCCGGCGCGAAACTCTGGATCAGGCGGCGGCGCAGGTCGCGCGCGGCGCGCAGGCCCGCGCGCGCGGCGATGCCGGCTTCGGTCGCGGCGCAGGCGCCGATGTTGAGGATCGCAGGCGCGCCCGACGCCCCCTCGCCCGCCGAAGTGCGCACCGAGACCAGCAGCGGCGCCGCAGCGTCGCCCAGGCGGCGCCCGCGCACCGCCTCCAGCCGCGCCAGCGCCGCCTGCAACGCCGCGCCCAGCGCCTCGGCGCCGCCCGCCGCCAGCCGCGCGCCGTCAGCCACCGAGATCGCGAAGCCCGGCGGCGTCGCCACCCCGCCACGCGCCAGCAGCGCCAGCCGCGCCGCCTTGGCGCCATGGCGCGCCGCATCGCCCGCGTCGGCGATGTCCACGATGTCGGGCGCGGCGAGGGCTGGCTGAACCGTCATGGCCCCGGTTTAGCGCGTCGGCGCCGGTTTAGGGAAGCGGCAATGATGCAGTGCAGCGTGAAGCGCGCGCGCACGCGACGCGCCCCCTCACGCGCGCAG
>CAZOZE010000058.1:0-5460 GCA_964584215.1 uncultured Rhodobacterales bacterium | reverse complement strand
TGGGCCGCACGGTTCGGCTGCACGACGGACGGCTCGCATGAGCGGCTTTCGCTGGACGCTGGCGGTGCTGCTCAGCCACTGGCGGCGCCGTCCCGGGCAGCTAGCGGCGCTGATGGCGGGGCTGGCGCTGGCCACGGCGCTGTGGAGCGGGGTGCAGGCGCTCAACCTCGCCGCGCGCGACAGCTATGACCGCGCCGCGCGGCTGCTGGGCGGGGCGGCCACGGTGACCATCGCGCGGCCCGAGGGCGGCGTGTTCGATCAGCGGCTGTGGATCGATCTGCGCCGCGCGGGCTGGCCGTTCTCGCCGGTGCTGGAGGGCCGTGTGCGGCTGGAGGGCCAGACCCTGCGGCTGATCGGCGTCGAGCCGGTCACGCTGCCGCCCGGCGGCGCCGTGGCGGTGATCGGCGCGCCCGAAGGCGGTGACGCGCAAAGGCTGATCGCGCCGCCGCGCGCCACGCTGGCGGCGCCGCAGACGCTGCGCGATCTGGGGTTGGCGGCGGGCGACGCGCCGCGCGCGCCCGGCGGCGCGCTGCCGCCGCTGCTGGCGCGCGAGGGGATGGCGGGCGGCGTTCTGGTGGTGGACATCGGCGTGGCGCAGGCGGTGCTCGGCCAGCCCGGCGCGGTGTCGCGGCTGCTGGCGCCCGCCGGGCACGGCCGCGACCCCGCCGCGCTGGCGGCGCTGACGGCCGGGATGCTGGCGCAGCTTGAGGATAGTCCCGACGGCGATCTGGCGCGGCTGACCGACAGCTTTCACCTCAACCTCACCGCGTTCGGTTTCCTGGCCTTCGTGGTCGGGCTGTTCATCGCCCACGCCGCGATCGGGCTGGCCTTCGAGCAGCGGTTGCCGATGCTACGCACGCTGCGCGCCTGCGGCGCGCCGGTGCGCGCGGTGGCGCTGGCGCTGCTGGCCGAGATGGCGGGGTTCGCGCTGGTCGCGGGATCGCTGGGGATGCTGGGCGGCTGGCTGATCGCCGCCGCGCTGGCGCCGGACGTGGCGGCGAGCCTGCGCGGGCTCTATGGCGCGCCGGTCTCCGGCGGCCTCAGCATGTCGCCATGGTGGTGGCTGTCGGGTCTGGGCATGACGCTGCTGGGCGCGGGCGCGGCGGCGGGGGCGGGGGTGTGGCGGGCGGCGCGGCTGCCGGTGCTGGCGCCCGCGATGCCGCAGGCCTGGCTTGCGGCGCATCGCGCGCGGCTGCGCTGGCAGGGGCTGGCCGCTGTGGCGCTGCTGGCGCTGGCGGCGGGGCTTGCGGCGCTCGGCGACGGGCTGGCGGCGGGGTTCGGGCTGCTGGCGGCGCTGCTGCTGGGCGCGGCGCTGGGCGCGCCGGTGGCGCTGAACGCCGCGCTGCGGCTGGCGGCGGCGCGGGCGAAGGCGCCGGTGACGCGCTGGCTGTGGGCGGACGCGCAGGCGGCGTCGGGCGGGCTGTCGCTGGCTCTGATGGCGCTGCTGCTGGCGCTGGCGGCCAATATCGGCGTCGGCACGATGGTCGGCGGTTTTCGCGCCACCTTCACCGGCTGGCTGGATCAGCGGCTGGCCGCAGAAGTCTATGTGCGCGGCCCCGACGCGGCCATGGACGGCTTGGCGGCGCGCGCGCTGGCCACGCCGCAGGTGCTGGCGGCGCTGCCCTCGCGCAGCGCCGAGGCGCGGCTGGGCGGCTGGCCGGTCGAGGTTCTGGGGCTGGCCGACGACGCCACCTATCGCGACCGGTGGCCGCTGATGGCGGCGGCGCCTGACGTTTGGGCGCGGCTGGCGGCGGGCGAGGGCGCGCTGGTCAGCGAACAGCTTGCGCGCCGCCTTGGCCTCGGCGTCGGCGACCCGCTGCGCCTGCCCGCCGCAGACGGGCCGTGGTCGTTGACCGTGGCCGGGACATATCCCGACTATGGCAATCCCAAGGGGCAGGTTGTGGTGAATTTCGATGCGCATCTGGCGCGCTGGCCGCAGGCGGCGCGCGGCTCATGGGCGCTGCGCACCGAGCCGGGCGCGGCGGGCGCGGTGATCGCGGCGCTGGCGGCGGACCCGGCGCTGGCGCAGGCCGAGTTCATCGATCAGGCGGGGGTGAAGCGGTTGTCGCTGAGCCTGTTCGACAAGACCTTCGCCGTGACCGCCGCGCTGAACGCGCTGACGCTGGCGGTGGCGGGGGCGGCGCTGCTGGCCAGCCTCACCACGCTGTCGTCGATGCGGCTGCCGCAGTTGGCGCCCTTGTGGGCGATGGGGGTGACGCGGGCGCGGCTGGCGCGGCTGGAACTGCTCAAGATGCTGGCGCTGGCGGCGCTGATCGCGGCGCTGGCGGTTCCGGTGGGGGTGGCGCTGGCCTGGGTGCTGGTGGCGGTGGTCAACGTGCAGGCGTTCGGCTGGCGGCTGCCGCTGCACCTGTTTCCGCTGCAATGGCTGGCGATGGGCGGGCTGGCGCTGCTGACCGCCGCCCTCGCAAGCGCCCTGCCGCTGTGGCGGCTGGCGCGCACGCCGCCCGCCCGGCTGGCGCAGGCGTTCAGCCATGAGCGCTGAACTCACTCGCCGCGCGGCGCTGGGCGGATTGGCCGCGCTGGCGGGCGCGCCCGCGCTGGGGCAGGGTTTCGCCGGGCTGGGGCAGGCGGCGCAGGGCTTCGCCGAAGTGCGCCGCGACCGGCCGCTGCGCTTTCCCGCCGACCACGGCCCGCATCCGGATTTCCGCATCGAGTGGTGGTATGTCACCGCCAACCTGCGCGGCGACGACGGCGCCGCCTATGGCGTGCAGTGGACGCTGTTCCGGCAGGCGCTGGCGCCGGGCGACCGGGGGCAGGGGTGGGAGACGGCGCAGCTCTGGATGGGCCACGCCGCCGCCACTTCCGCCGGCGTCCACCGCGCCGAGGAGCGGTTTGCGCGCGGCGGCGTGGGGCAGGCGGGGGTGACGGGCGCGCCTTTCGAGGCGTGGATCGACGATTGGGCGCTGAGCGGCGACGCCGACCTGAAGGCGGCGCGGCTGCGCGCCGCCGGGCGCGGCTTCGCCTATGATCTGGCGCTGTCCGCCGACGGTCCGCTGGTGCTGCACGGCGACAACGGATTCAGCCTCAAGTCCGAGCGCGGTCAGGCCTCGCACTATTACAGCCAGCCGCACTACGCCGCGCAAGGGACGCTGACGCTCGACGGGCGCGTGATCGCGGTCAGCGGCGAGGGCTGGATGGACCGCGAATGGAGCACCCAGCCGCTCGACCCCGACCAGACCGGGTGGGACTGGTTCTCGCTGCGGCTCGACAGCGGCGAGAAGGTGATGCTCTACCGCTTTCGCCAGAGCGCGGGCGCCGACGCCTTCGCGGGCACCTGGATCGACGCGGCGGGCCGCGCGCAGCCGCTGGCGCAGGGCGACGTGACCATGGCGCCGTTGGGCTTCGCCGCGGTCGCGGGGCGCGAGACGCCGGTGCGCTGGCGACTGGAGGTCGCCTCGCGCGGCTTCGCCGTCGAGACCGCGCCGCTGAACCCGCAAAGCTGGAACCCTCTGACGGTGGCCTACTGGGAGGGGCCGGTCACCGGCGAGGGCACGCACCGCGCGACCGGGTATCTGGAGATGACCGGGTATTGAGATGAGACAGGCTTGGCCTTTTCGCAGCCCCGGCCTTGAGCCGGGGCCTCGCGCCGCACAAGCAGGCCCCGGCGCGGGGGCCGGGGCTGCGATTGAGGTTCAAGCGACGCCGCCCAAGGCCCCGGCGCGGAGGCCGGGGCTGCGAAGGCGTGATGGCGCCGCTTATCCCAGCGCCGCCGCATAGGCGCGCACCGCCGCCGCCGCGCCGTCGGGATGTTCCCACACGCTGATGCGCGGCGCGAAGAAGTCGGCGTTCAGCGTCGCGGCGATGTCCGGCGTCAGCCCGCCTTCGGCCACGCTGGGCGTCTCGATCATCTCGGCCCACCAGTCGAACAGGTCCGCCGACGCCTCCAGCCCGTCGCCAAGCGCCCCCGCCCGCACCGGCCCCAGCGAGACGTAATCCGCGCCCGCCTCCGCCGCCGTCATGGCGCGGTGGCGCGTCGTTCCGCCATGGGCGCCGACGATGCGCTCAGCCCCCAGCGCGTCGCGCGCCTTGCGGATGGCGGCGGGCGCGGCGTCGGACAGATGCACGCCGTCCAGCCCGTGCGCCGCCGCCAGCCGCACGTGGTCCGCGATGGTCAGCGCCACGTCGCGCGCGGCGCACACCGGCCTCAGCGCATCCGCCGCGCGGCGGATCGCGTCCTCGCCCGCCTCAAGGCTGAGGCGCACGCAGGCGACCGGCGCGGCGTCGAGCGCGGCCTTCAGGGTCTCGGCGAAGGGGGCGGGCGCGAAGGCGGCGGGGGTGATGAGGTAAAGCCGGGCGGTCATGGCGCGGGGCGCCCTCTCATGCTGAAACACCCCTCACCCCGACCCTCTCCCCGGAGGGGAGAGGGAGCGCCAACGGGACCGCCTGCGCTTCATCGCCCAATCGTGCGCTGTCGGCGCATTCTGCGCCCCCACTCCCCAGCGGGGAGAGGGTCGGGGTGAGGGGGCGCGCGCTCACGTGCGCCTGCGCGGCGTGGGCCGCCAGTCGGGCGGCGCCATCTCGAAGCCGTCGAAGCTGAACCCCGGCGCCACGGTGCAGCCGACCAGCGTGAAAGCGCCCATCGAGGTCGCGCACTGCCACCAGCCGGGCGGCACGACGATCTGCGGCCGCTGCCCGGAGAGCACTTCCGGCCCCAGCAGATGCGCCTCCGCGTCGTGACCGTTGGGCGACAGGCTCAGCGACAGCGGCGCCCCCGCGTAGAAATGCCATACCTCCGCCGCGTCCACCCGGTGCCAGTGGCTGAAGTCGCCCGCCGCCAGCAGATAGTAGATCGCGGTTCCGGCGGCGCGTTCGTCCGGCGCGGCGCCGGGAGCGGCCTCCGCGCGCCAGGTCTCGCGATACCAGCCGCCCTCCGGGTGGGGCGCAAGGCCGAGCGCGTCGATGATCTGGCGGGCTGTGGTCAGGCGTGCTGTGGTCATGGCCGCCAGATAGCGCGGCGGCGCGCCGGAAGGAAGAGGCGGCGCGCCGCGACGGCGGATGCGACACATTACTGACGAATATGCGGGAGAATATACGCTTTGGGGCTTGCCTGATCGGCATTCCTTCGATCCATTGCACGCAGAGGGAGAGCGCGGCGTTCGACGCTCAGAGTGACGGGGACGGAACACCCATGAAGAAAGCAGAATTGATCGAGGCGCTGGAGGGCGCGTCGGGCCAGTCCAAGGCCGCCGTGACCGCCGTGCTCGACGCGCTGCCCGGCGTTCTGATCGGCGCGCTGCGCGACCACAAGGCGCTGACCGTGCCCGGCGTCGGCAAGTTCGAAGCCAAGACCCGCGCGGCGCGCACCATGCGCAACCCCGCCACCGGCGCCCCGATCGAGAAGGCGGCGACCACGGTGCCGCAGTTCAAGCCGGTCAAGGCGCTGAAGGACACGATCGCGACCTTTCCCGTCGCGTGAGGCGGGCGGCGCCGGAGGCCGAA
>CAZOZE010000057.1:0-4549 GCA_964584215.1 uncultured Rhodobacterales bacterium | reverse complement strand
CGCCGCGATGGCCGCGCGCAGGCCCTGCATCAGCTCCTGATAGTAGTGCAGGTTATGCCATGTCAGCAGCATGGCGCAGATCATCTCGCCCGCCTTGAACACATGGTGCAGATAGGCGCGCGAATAGCCCGTGCAGCACGGACAGGCGCAGTCCGGGTCGATCGGGCGCGGGTCGTCGGCATGGCGCGCGTTCTTGATCTTGACCGGACCGAAGCGCGTGTGCGCCAGCCCGGTGCGGCCCGAGCGCGTCGGCATCACGCAGTCGAACATGTCCACCCCGCGCCGCACCGCGCCGACGATATCGGACGGCGTGCCGACGCCCATCAGATAGCGCGGCTTGTCAGGCGGCAGCAGGCCGGTCGCATAATCGAGCACGCCGAACATCGCCGCCTGCCCCTCGCCCACCGCCAGCCCGCCGATGGCGTAGCCGTCGAAGCCGATGGCGCGCAGTTTCTCCGAGCTTTCCTCGCGCAGCGCGCGATGGACCGAACCTTGCTGGATGCCGAACAGCGCATGGCCGGGACGGTCGCCAAAGGCGTCGCGCGACCGCTGCGCCCAGCGCATCGACAGCCGCATCGACTCTGCCGCCACCGCCTGTTCCGCCGGAAACGGCGTGCATTCGTCGAAGCACATCACGATGTCGGAGCCGAGCAGGCGCTGGATCTCCATCGACCGCTCCGGCGTGAGCATGTGCGTGGAGCCGTCCACATGGCTCTGAAACCGCACCCCCTCCTCGCTCATCTTGCGCAGGCCGGTGAGGCTCATCACCTGGAAGCCGCCCGAATCGGTCAGGATCGGGCGCGGCCAGTTCATGAACCGGTGCAGGCCGCCCAGCCGCGCCACCCGCTCCGCGCCCGGGCGCAGCATCAGGTGATAGGTGTTGCCGAGCACGATGTCGGCCCCGGTGGCGCGCACGTTTTCGGGCAGCATCGCCTTCACCGTGGCGGCGGTGCCGACCGGCATGAAGGCGGGCGTGCGGATGTCGCCGCGCGGCGTGACGATCACCCCCGTGCGCGCGGCGCCGTCAACGGCGGAGACTGAGAAACCGAACAAGGAGGCCTCGCCATGCTTTGCAAATTCCGCGCGACCCATATATGGTCAAGAAACTGAGTGAAAGGGTTGGACATGATGGACGGCGCCCCGCTGATCGCAGACTCATCCACGGATCACCCGCTCTACGACAGCGTGGTGGAGGCGTGCCGCACGGTGCACGACCCCGAGATCCCGGTGAACATCTACGACCTCGGCCTCGTCTATCGCATCGGCATCGACGCCGAGAACAACGTCGAGATCCTGATGACGCTCACCGCGCCGGGCTGTCCGGTGGCGGGCGAGATGCCGGGCTGGGTGGCCGAGGCCATCGAGCCGCTGCCCGGCGTCAAGACCGTCAATGTCGAGCTGGTGTGGGAGCCGCCGTGGGGCATGGACAAGCTGTCCGACGAAGCCCGCCTCGAACTCGGGTTCATGTGAGGAGCGCGCGCCATGTTCGGCATTCCCGGCAAGCCCCCGGTCACCCTCACCCCCGCCGCCGTGAAGCGCATCTGCGCGCTGATGGCGGGCGGCGAGGTCAAGGGGCTGAAGATCGGCGTCAAGAAGGGCGGCTGCGCCGGCATGGAATACACCATGGAGCACGCCACCGAGGTTCAGGCCCACGACGCGGTGGTTGAGCAGGACGGCGCCCGGGTGCTGATCCCGCCGATGGCGCAGATGTTCCTGTTCGGTTCCGAGATCGACTATGCGACCTCGCTGCTGGAGAGCGGCTTCGTGTTCCGCAATCCCAACGTGGTGGAAAGCTGCGGCTGCGGCGAATCGATCAAGTTCGCCGATAGCTGAGCCGCTGGCCAATCCGCCCGGCGCTGGTGTAGGCAGGAACTCCCATCAACCCGAGCAGGGGAGCGCCGCGCATGACCCGCCGCAAGCTGATCGCAGGCAACTGGAAGATGAACGGCCTGCGCGCCGCAGTGGCGGAGCTCGACCGCGTGATCGAGGCGGCGCCCGAGGCGGCCTGCGATCTGCTGCTCTGCCCGCCCGCGACGCTGATCGGCCTGTTCTCGACGCGCGCGGCGGGCTCGCCGCTGATGATCGGCGGGCAGGATTGCCACCCGAAGGCGGCGGGCGCCCACACCGGCGACATATCGGCCGAAATGCTGCGCGACGCGGGCGCGCGCGCGGTGATCGTCGGCCATTCCGAGCGGCGCGCCGACCACGCCGAGACCGACGCGCAGGTGCGTGACAAGGCGGAGGCCGCGTGGCGCGCCGGGCTGACGGCGGTGATCTGCGTCGGCGAGACCGAGGCGCAGCGCGACGCGGGCGCCATGCTCGACGTGGTGGCGGCCAGCCTGACCGGCTCGGTCCCCGAGACCGCCACCGCCGAGACCACGGTGATCGCCTATGAGCCGGTCTGGGCCATCGGCACGGGGCGCACGCCGACGCTGGCGCAGGTCGAGGAGATGCACGGCCATATCCGCGAGACGCTGCGCGCGCATCTGGGCGTGGTTCAGGGCACGGGCGTCCGCGTACTCTATGGCGGATCGGTCAAGCCCGGCAACGCGGGCGAGATCATGCAGGTGCGCGGCGTCGATGGCGCGCTGATCGGCGGCGCCAGCCTCAAGGCCGCCGATTTCCTCGCCATCGCCGCCGCAAGCTGAACCGGCGCGCCGCCGCCCGGCGCTGAAGGCTGGCGCCGCCAACGCCGCGCAGCCGCCGCCCCACCACCGTCGCCCCGGCCACGCGCAACCCCGTCCACGCGCTGCACCGGCCCCCGCGCAGCACCGGCCCCCGCGCAGCCCCGGCCCCCGCGCAGCCCCGGCCACGCGCAGCACCGTCCACGCACAGCCGCAGCTCCCGCGCCGGGGCCTCGAGCAGGTCTCACCAGGACGCTTGAGCTGCCCCGGCGCAAGGATCGGGGCGGGGCGCCCGCTCGCAGCGACGCCGCGCTACCGCGTGCGCTCCGCCAGAAACGCCATCAGCGCCGCGCGGTCTTCGGGGTCGCCGATGCGCTGTTCGGGCATTTTCGTGCCTGGCGTATAGGCGGCGGGGCCGTGCTCGAACAGCGCCGACACGGTCTCCGGCGTCCAGACGATGTCCATGCCGCGCAGCGCCTGCGAATAGGCGTAGCCGGGCGCGGTGGCGATGCGGCGGCCGAACAGGCCGTGCAGCGTGGGACCGGCGCGCGCGCCGTCGCCAGGCGTCAGCGTGTGGCAGGCGGCGCAGGCGCGGAACACCTGCGCGCCGCGGCTGTCGCCAAGGCCCGCCAACGGATCGGGCGTTGTGAGGTCGGCGCGGTCGAGCGGCGCGCCGTTGCTTGCGTCCCAGCGCCGCACCACCCGGTCGCCGCCGCCCGCCAGCAGCGTCGCGCCGCCGTCGGCGAAAGCGATCGACCAGACCGGGCCGACCTCTCCGATCGACCGCGTCACCGAGGCCGACGCGCGGTCGATCAGCGTTATCCGCCCCGAGACCGAGGACGCCGCCAGCGTCGCGCCGTCCGGCGACAGCGCAAGGCCCACCACCGGCCCGCCTTCAGTGGCGACCTCCGCCCGCGCGCGGCCTGCGCCGTCGATCAGCCGCACCACGCCGTCGGCGCCCGCCGCCGCGATCTCGCCATCCGCCGCGACCGCCAGCGCGTTCAGCGGCGCCGGCAGCGTGACGACCTGCGGCGCGGCGCCGTCGCGCGGCCAGAGCCGCAGCGTCAGGTCATGTCCCGCGCTCGCCAGCCGGCCGTCGGGCAGGAACGCCACCGCGTTGACCGGCCCCTGATGCCCCGACAGCGCGCGCGCCGCGCCGTCGCCCAGCGGCGTGAGCCGCACCGCGCCGTCCCACCCCGCCGAGGCCAGCCAACGCCCGCCGGGCGAGACCGCCAGGCCCGCCACCGGGGCCGAGTGCGCCGCGTCCACCCGATACGGGGCGTCCTCGCCGCGCCGCCAGAACGCCAGCCGCCCGTCCTCGCCCGCCGACACGAAGCCGCCATAGGGCAGCAGCGCGACCGCGTTCACGCCGCCCTCATGAAAGCGCAGCACCTGGCGCGCGGCGCCGTCGCCCGCCGACCAGACGATCACCGTGGTGTCGAACGAGCCGGTCACCGCCAGATCGCCCGACACCGCCAGCGCGCGCACCGGTCCGCCGTGGCCGCGCAACTCCGCCGCGCCAGCGGCGCCCGACAGCAGCGCGGAGACGACCGCGCAGGACATCATGAACTTGCTCATGTGCGAAAGGCTAGCGCGCCAGATCGCGCGGCGCCACCACCAGCCCGCCGTCGTCGCGCGCGAAATGCGCGGTGACGCCATACACCCGCGCCAGCAGTTCGGGCGTCAGCACCGCTTCGGGCGGGCCTTCCGCGATCAGCAACCCGCCGTCGAGCAACGCCAGCCGGTCGCACCAGCGCGCCGCCAGCCCCAGCTCATGCAGCGAGGCGAGCACGCCGCGCCCCTCGCCCGCCAGCGCGCGGAACGTCGCCATCAGCGCGATCTGATGCGCGGGGTCCAGCCCCGCCGCAGGCTCGTCGGCCATGAGCAGCGGCGCGCCCTGCGCCAGCGCGCGCGCCATCAGCGCC
>CAZOZE010000056.1:0-3684 GCA_964584215.1 uncultured Rhodobacterales bacterium | reverse complement strand
CCGGCGGGCGACGCCTCGCTGTCGCGCAACGTGGCGCAGCAGCACCACGACCGCTATCTCAGCGCGCTCCACCTGATGCGCGACCACCCCGAGCCTGCGCTGGCGGCGATGATGCTGTCGGCGCTGTGGAAACTGCGCCGCGACGGCTTTGGCGGCGGCGGCGCGCCCGCGCTCAGCGCCGATTTCGCCCGCTATGCGCTGAACAAGGCGCTGGGCTGGGCGCCGCCGCTCGCTTGGTTCGAGGCGCGCGCGGCCCGGCTCGCCGCCCTGCCCGGCGTGCGACGGCCATGACCGCGCCCCATACCGCGCGGCGCGTGCTGCTGGTCGGCAACTTCGGCCGCAAGACGCTGCAACGGGCGTGGTTCAACACCGAGAGCAAGCTGGCCAACGGCTTCATCCGGCTGGGCGACCATGTGCTGACCTTCTCCGACCGCGACGCGGCGCGCGAGGCGACGCCGCTGCGCACGCAGAGCCTCGGCGCCCGGCGCATGGCGCGCGATCTGGTCGCCACCGCCGCGCATTACCGCCCGCATCTGGCGCTGTTCGGCCATTGCGATACGCTGCGCGCGCAGGACTACGCCGCCCTGCGCGCCGCCGCGCCGGGCGTGCGGCTGGCGACGTTCTGCGTCGATGCGGCGTTTCGCGCCGGCACGATGGCCGCCTTCGCCGCCCGCGCCGCCTGCATGGACGCGGCCTTCATCACCACCGGTGACGCGGCCGCGGTGGCGCCGTTCGGGTTTCCCAAAGGGCGGCTCTACTTCATGCCCAACCCGGTGGATGCGGCGGTGGAGTGTGCGCGCGCCTTCGACGCGCCGCGCGCGCGGCTTGCCTGGGACGGGATGTTTCTGGGCACCGGCATCGGCGCGCGCGAGGCGCAACTGGCCGACCTGCGCGCCGCCTTGCCGCCGGAGTTCCGATTCTTCGACGGGGGACGGGCGAAAACCGCCGGGCGGCTGTCGTCCACGCAGTTTCTCGACACGCTGGCGACCGCCGCCATGGCGCCGAACCTGCCGCTGGACGACGGCCCCGAAGCGCCGATCCACCGGCTCTACAGCTCCGACCGCATCGCGCAGCTGCTGGGCCAGGGGGTGCTGACGCTGACCCCGGCGCGCAGCGGGATGGAGGCGCTATACGAGGATGGCGTGGTCGCCTGGGCTAGCCGCGCCGAGCTCGCCGAGGCGATGGCGCGGCTGATGGGCGACGACGCCGCGCGCCGCCGCATCGCCGAAACCGGCTGGCGCATCGCCCATGCGCGCACCTCCTCGGCGCAGGTCGCCGACTGGATCGCGGCGGTGGCGCTGGGCGAGACGCCGCAGGCGACGGCGTGGCCGGACGCCGCGCTGGCGTGACGCGATATTGCCGAGCGCAACGCTAAGGCATAGATTCTACCGCAAGACTTCAGGGAGTTCGCCATGCCCACCGCCCCGCTGATCGACCCTTACGCGCGCCCGATCACCTATCTGCGCGTCAGCGTGACGGATCGCTGCGACTTTCGCTGCAACTATTGCATGGCGGAGGAGATGGTCTTTCTGCCGAAGAAGGAGTTGCTGACGCTGGAGGAGCTTGACCGGCTCTGCTCCGCCTTCATCGACCTCGGCGTGCGCAAGCTGCGCGTCACCGGCGGCGAGCCGCTGGTACGCCGCGACATCATGACTTTTTTCCGCGCGATGGGCGCGCGCCTTGGCAAGGGGCTGGACGAACTGACGCTGACCACCAACGGCAGCCAGCTGCGCCGCTATGCGCGCGACCTCGCCGACTGCGGCGTGAAGCGGGTCAACGTCTCGGTCGATACGCTGGACGCGGCGAAATTCGCCGCCGTCACCCGGCGCGGGCGGCTGGCGCAGGTGCTCGACGGCATCGACGCGGCGCAGGAGGCCGGGCTGGCGGTCAAGATCAACGCCGTGGCGCTGAAGGGCGTCAACGACGGCGAGATCGTCAGCATGGCCGAATGGTGCGCGGCGCGCGGCATGGACCTCACCTTCATCGAGGTGATGCCGATGGGCGACATGGGCGAGGAGGATCGCCTCGACCAGTTCCTGCCGCTGAGCGTGGTGCAGGAGACGCTGGCGGCGCGCTGGACGCTGGAGCCGATCCCGCTGCGCACCGGCGGCCCCGCCCGCTATATGCGCGCCCGCGAGACCGGCGCCCGGATCGGCTTCATCACGCCGCTGACCCACAACTTCTGCGAGGGCTGCAACCGGGTGCGCGTGACCTGCACCGGCACGCTCTACATGTGCCTCGGCCAGAACGACGCCGCCGACCTGCGCGCGCCGCTGCGCGCCTCGGAGGGCGACGACGCGGTGAAAGCCGAAATCCGCCGCGCCATCGCCCGCAAGCCCAAGGGGCACGACTTCGATTATGGCCGGCAGGAGGTTAAGGGGACCGTCGGGCGGCACATGAGCGTCACCGGGGGCTGACCGCCGGTCCCTCGCCGCACGGGGCCGCAGCGGCTGCGCGCCGATAGCGGGCCGTTCCGATCGGAGAGACCGGCGGCGCAAGGTCCGGGCGGCGATGACGCTTCAAACGCCCCGGTCCAGCGTGCGCCGATGACCTGAGCATGCGCCGCCGCCCGAGCCGCTCCGGCGCAGTGGCCGGAGTGGGTTGCTGGCGGCGGCGCGATGGCGTCACGCGCGGTCGAAGCGGTCGAGGTCCATCACCTTCGCCCAGGCCGCGACGAAGGCGCGCACGAAGCGCGCCTCGCCGTCTGCGCAGGCATAGGCTTCCGCCAGCGCGCGCAGTTGCGAGTTGGCGCCGAACACCAGATCGACCCGCGTGCCGGTTCCCTTCACCGCGCCGCTGGCGCGGTCGCGGCCTTCGAACAGGTTGGCGTCGCCCGCGACCGGCGTCCACTCCAGCCCCATGTCGAGCAGGGTGACGAAGAAATCGTTGGTCAGCGCGCCGGGCCGGTCGGTGAGCACGCCATGGCGCGCGCCGCCGATGTTGGCGTCCAGCGCCCGCATCCCCCCGACCAGCGCCGTCATCTCCGGCGCGGTCAGCGACAGAAGCTGCGCCTTGTCCACCAGCAGCTCCTCGGCGGGCACCAGACAGCCGGGCCGGATGTAGTTGCGGAACCCGTCCGCCACCGGCTCCAGCGGCGCGAAGCTGTCGGCGTCGGTCTGCTCCGGCGTCGCGTCGGCGCGGCCCGGCGTGAAGGGAACCGTGACGTCGTGCCCGGCGGCCTTCGCCGCCTGCTCCACCGCCGCGCAGCCGCCCAGCACGATCAGATCGGCCAGCGAGACCCGCTTGCCGCCCGCCGCGCCCGCGTTGAACGCCGTCTGCACGCCCTCCAGCGCCGCCAGCACCCGCGCCAGCCGCGCCGGCTCGTTGGCCGCCCAGTCCTTTTGCGGCGCCAGCCGGATGCGCGCGCCGTTGGCGCCGCCGCGCTTGTCGGAGTTGCGGAACGTCGAGGCCGAGGCCCAGGCGACGAACGCCAGATCGCTCAGCGACGGGCCGCTGGCCAGAAGCTGCGCCTTGAGCGCCGCGATGTCGGCGGCGTCGATCAGCGGGTGATCGACGGGCGGGATCGGATCCTGCCAGATCAGCTCCTCGGCGGGAACCTCCGCGCCCAGATAGCGGGCGCGCGGACCCATGTCGCGGTGGGTCAGCTTGAACCATGCGCGGGCGAAGGCGTCGGCGAATTCGTCGGGGTTCTTGTGGAAATGCCGCGCGATCTTTTCATACGCG
>CAZOZE010000055.1:0-2971 GCA_964584215.1 uncultured Rhodobacterales bacterium | reverse complement strand
TGTTCGACCCCGGTTTCGCGACCTTCTGGCGCGTGGTCTGACGCGCCGTCTTGGCGCGGCGCGCGTTCTCGCCTATCGCAACGCCACGCACCAACAGCAGGAGCCGCCGATGTTCTCCCCATCTTTCCCCGACCGCGCGCTTATGGCGCGGATCACCGCGAAGATGCTGCTGGAGATCGAGGCGGTGCATTTTCGCGCCGACCAGCCCTACACGTTCACCTCCGGGCTGGCCTCGCCGGTCTATATCGACTGTCGCAAGCTGATCTCCTACCCGCGCATCCGCGCGACGCTGATGGATTTCGCGGTCTCGACGCTGGCGCGCGACGCGGGCTTCGAGCGGTTCGACGCGGTGGCGGGCGGCGAGACGGCGGGCATCCCCTTCGCCGCCTGGATCGCCGACCGGCTGGCGCTGCCGATGCAGTATGTCCGCAAGAAGCCAAAGGGTTTTGGCCGCGACGCGCAGATCGAGGGGCGCATCGCCGAGGGCCAGCGCGTGCTGCTGGTGGAGGATCTCACCACCGACGGCGGCTCGAAGCTGACCTTCGCCGAGGCGATCCGCCGCGCGGGCGCCGAGTGCGCGCATACTTTCGTGGTGTTCTACTACGACATCTTCAAGCAGACGCCGCAGACGCTGGCCGACAGCGGGTTGACGCTGCACTATCTGGCGACGTGGTGGGACGTGCTGGCGCTGTGCCGCGAGCAAGGCGCCTTCGACGCCGCGACGCTCGACGCGGTGGAGGCGTTCCTGAACGATCCGCTGGCGTGGTCGGCCGCGCATGGCGGCGCATATCGGCCTGCGGCGTCCTGAGGGGCGGGCTGAAAGGCGCTGCGGCTCAGTCGATCTGGCGCTCGGCCTCGACCAGCGGCTCTCCGGTGGAGAGCCGCCGAGGCCGTCGGCCGGAGGCGCAAGCCGCAGGCCGAGGGGGGTGCGTCTTGCCCCCCGCCCTCGCAAATCGGGCCGTGGCCGCCCGGCGGGCGCGCTTGCGCGTCCGCCGGGCGGACGCGGCCCGATCCGACGCGGGTCGGATCGACCGGGCGGAGTCCGGAGTGCGTCAAACCGCTCGAAGCATCGAAATCCGTGCGCCGACGCCCAGCGGGAGGGGTTCTCCGCGTCGGAAACGACCCAACAAGGCGCGCCTCACGCAGCCCCCACCGCCACGTTGTCGATCAGCCGCGCGCGCCCCAGCCGGGCCGCCGCGAACACGCGCGCGGGCCGCGCCGGGTCGAACGTCTCAAGCGCCGCCAGCGTCTCGGCGTCGCGCGCCTCGACGTAATCGGGCGGCGCGAAGCCTGCGGCGACCAGCGCCGCCGCCGCCTCCGCCGCCGCCTCCGCCGCTGCGACGCCGGAGGCGATCCGCGCCGCCGCGCGGGTGATCGCGGCGAACAGCGCCGGGGCCGCCGCGCGCTCCGCCACCGTGAGATAGCGGTTGCGCGACGACATCGCCAGCCCGTCGGCCTCGCGCACGATGGGCGCGCCGACGATCGCGGTGGGAATGTCGAGATCGCGCGCCAGACGCCGGATCACCGCCAGTTGCTGCCAGTCCTTCTCGCCAAAGATCGCCACGTCGGCCTGCGCCTGATTGAGCAGCTTGGTCACCACCTGCGCCACGCCGTCGAAATGGCCGGGCCGCGCCGCGCCGCACAGCACGTCGGTCAGGCCGCGCACCCGCACCTCGGTCGCGAACCCCGGCGGATACATCTCGCCCGCGTCCGGCGCGAACAGCAGATCGCACCCCGCGCCCGCCAGCATCGCGGCATCGCGGGCCTCGTCGCGGGGATAGCTGGCCAGATCCTCGCCCGCGCCGAACTGGGTGGGGTTGACGAAGAGGGTGGCGACCACGCGGCCTGCGCGCGCGCGCCCCAGCCGCACCAGCGAGAGATGACCCTCGTGCAGCGCGCCCATGGTCGGCGTCAGCGCGACGGTCTCACCTTGCGCGCGCCAGTCTGCGACGCGCGCGCGCAGGGCGGCCACGGTGCGCACGATGTCCATGATCTCCCCTCCTCAGCCCAGTGCGGCGGCGGCCTTGGCGATCAGCTCGGGCACGCGCGCGCCCAGCGCCTTGAATCGCGGGTCCGCCGTCTGCCCGCGCAGATAGCGGATATGGATCTGCTGGAGAACCACCGCCGTTTTCCAGAGCCCGAAAGCCGTCGCCCATGCGACATCGGCGCCGCGAAAGCCGCAGCGCGACAGATAGCGCTCGGCGAGATCGTCCTGCGAAGGATAGTCGCCCGCGACCGGCGCCGCCGAGAACATGCCGCCCCACGCGCCCCGGTCGGCGGCGAAATAGGCCAGCGCGACGCCCAGATCGATCAGCGGATCGCCCAGCGTCGCCATGTCCCAGTCGAAAACCGCCGTCACGCGGTCGGGGGCGCCGGGGGCGAACATGCAGTTGTCGAGCTTGGGGTCGTTATGCAGCACTGAAGCCGCCAGCGGCGCCGGGATGCGCGCCGCCAGATCGCGCGCCAGCCGGTCGAACAGCGGGTCGTCGCAGTCCTTCGCCGCCGCCCAGCGCCGTGTCCAGCCCTCGACCTGCCGCGCGGCGAAACCCTCCGGGCGGCCCAGACCGGCCATCCCCGCCGCCTGCGGATCGAGCCGGTGCAGATCGGCCAGCGCGTCCATCAGCGCGAAGGCCGCGCGCCGCTCCACGGCGTCGCAGTCGCGCACTTCGGGCGGAAAGGCGCGGCGGATCACCACGCCCTCGCGCCGCTCCATCACCAGAAACGGCGCGCCAATCACGCCTGCGTCGGCGCAATAATGCAGCGCGCGCGGCGCGCGGTCATAGTGCGGCGCCAGCGCCGACAGCACCCGGTGCTCGCGCGCCATGTCGTGCGCGCCCCTGGGCAGGGGCCCGAGCGGCGGGCGGCGCACCACCAGCGCGCGGTCGCCGAAACGCGCCTCGTAGGTCAGGTTGGCGTAGCCGCCGTGAAACTGCGCCAGCCGCATCGGCGCCGAGCGGCTGGACGCGGGCAG
>CAZOZE010000054.1:0-6261 GCA_964584215.1 uncultured Rhodobacterales bacterium | reverse complement strand
CAATGGCAAGGCCGTGCCTGATATTTCGGGCCTTCGCAAGCCAATCGAAATTGCACAGGAGATCGCTGAAGAGGTGATGGACGAGCTCGAGAAGTTCAGCCGTTACCTCGGGCGCAATCCGGACGGACGCGGAAGTGTGGAAGCACACGCGCTGCTCCCAGCGGAGTTGCGCCAGATGTTTCCCTCGGAGGAGCTGGACAGGATCAAGCGTTGGGCCGCGGAGGCAGTTGAGCGTGGAGGGCTGGTTCCAGTCGGCGATGTCATTGATCGCCTAGAGGGGATTAGACCGGAGAAGCTTGGCAAGCGCCAGTTGACTGGTGCGGCCGATGCTTTGGCAAGGCTCGGATACGGCCTAGCCCCAGACCCACGCTTCGCGCTGCGCTCACCTCAGATCGAGGAGCCTGTGGTCATCTTTGATCTCGGGGGGACAGTCGAGCAGCTCGAACAAGTGTCGACCAAGTACAAGGCAGCTCTCATGGAGCTCGCGCTTGCTTCGTTTGTCGCCCACGCAGACGGGGTCATTACCGAGCTTGAACGGAAAAATCTCGATGATCAGGCGCGCACGGTGGAGGGCTTGACTGACCATGAGAAACGGCGGCTCCGAGCAAACCTCGAGTGGTTTCTTGCCGTCCCGCCAGACATGTCCCTGCTGCGTCGAAAGCTGAAAGAGACAGGAGCCGATCAGCAGTCAGCGATCCGTGCGGCGTTGGTTGCTGCTGCTCACGCCGACGGGGTTGTCAGGCCTGAGGAGGTGGCGGAAATCGAGAAGGTCTATCGCGCGTTGGGCCTCGATCCGAACCTCGTATACTCTGACCTGCATGCTGGTGGAGTGCCAGATGCCCCGCTGCGCGTTCGCGAGGCGCGGCCGGGCATGCTAGGTGAGGCGATCCCGGCGGAGCCCCAGCCGCAGGGTGCAAAGTTGGATGCTGACCGGATTGCCAGCATCCGGCAGGATACGGATCGTGTCTCGGCCGTTCTCGCCGACATTTTCGCGGCCGATGTCGATGAGGAATACCGAACCGAGGAAGCCCCCATGTCCGTCCTGGCTGGCCTCGATCAAAAGCATTCGGCACTGGTTCGAGAAATCATTTCGCGTCAACACTGGTCAGAACAAGAATTTACCGAGCTCGCGACGCGCCATGGCTTGTTGGCAGCTGGTGCATTGGAAACGGTGAATGAGTGGGCGTTCGGGGCCTACGATGAAGCGCTGCTTGAAGAGTACGAAGGCTACGACGTGTCTCCCGATATTGCCGATGCCCTGGCAGACGAGTTCGAGAAGGAGATTTGACATGTCGAAGCTGAAGCCACGCGAACGAGACGCAATCGTCCAGGCCCTTCGTGCCGGTGTCGTGCCGAAGCTCGGGCTTCGGCACATCCAGGTCGGTCGGGTTCGGGAGATCGAGGAACTGGTGAAAGACATGGAGCGGATTGCTGATGGGGGTGCTGCCATTCGCTTCATCATCGGAGAGTATGGCTCCGGCAAAACCTTCTTCATGAACCTGATCCGCCTGATCGCACTTGAAAAGGGAATGGTGGTGATGTTCGCCGATCTGGCTCCGGATCGACGAATACATGCGACTGGTGGGCAGGCTCGCGGTCTTTATGCTGAGATGGCACGAAACTTCTCAACACGGACGAAACCCGATGGCGGCGCTCTGGCCAGCGTGGTCGAGCGTTTCGTCTCTCAAGCCCATCGGGATGCGGATGCCGCAGGGAAACCTACGGGTACCGTCATTCGAGACCGGCTTGGCCATTTCGAGGAATTGACGGGGGGATTTGAGTTCGCTGAGGTGGTTCGTCGCTACTGGGAAGGTCACGAGACTGGAAACGACGAGTTGTCTTCCGCCGCGCTTAGATGGCTCAGGGGCGAATATGCAACACGGACCGATGCGCGCAAGGCGCTCGGGGTTCGGAACATCATCGACGATGCAAACGTATATGATCACCTCAAGCTCATGTCAGTTTTCGTCCGCGAGGCTGGTTATCGTGGCCTTGTGGTCGGGCTGGATGAAATGGTGAACCTCTACAAGCTGTCGTCATCGCAAGCACGAAACGCGAACTATGAGCAGATCCTCCGGATACTGAATGATGTGCTTCAGGGTAGCGCTGAACACCTCGGTTTCCTGATGGGGGGCACCCCCGAGTTCCTGATGAATACGCGCCGGGGCCTTTATAGCTACGAGGCCCTTCAGACCCGGCTGGCTGAGAACAGCTTCGCAAGGGATGGCCTCGTGGACCTGTCCGGGCCCGTGGTCCGACTTGCCAGCCTCACCCCCGAGGATCTCTTCGTGCTTTTGTCAAACATTCGGTCGATCATGCAGGACGGCAACGCCGCCTTACCGGACACGGCGCTGGAGGCATTCATGGCGCATTGCTCAGACCGTATTGGCGAAGCCTACTTCCGGACACCCCGCAACACGGTCACGGCCTTCGTGAACCTGCTGTCTGTGCTGGAGCAGAACCCTGGGGTTCAATGGCATGATCTGATCGAGCGGATCGAGGTCGCACCTGACACGGGCGACGACCTGTCCGATCTGGATGAAGCAGCCGGTGCGCGTCCTGTCGACGACGACGATCAGCTGACCAGTTTCCGATTGTAAGGCTGGGGGATGGTCTCGGCCTTCGATAAGTTGGCGCGTCCGGTACAGAAATGGATAAGGGCGCAGGGTTGGCAAGAACTGCGCCATGTTCAGTCCCAGGCGATCCATTCGGTCATCGGAGGCACTGCGGACCTTATCATTGCTGCGACCACGGCGGGCGGGAAGACCGAGGCCGCGTTCCTGCCACTGATCTCGCAGGTCATTGACGACCCCTCGCAATCAGCTGGGTTCGATCTGCTTTACATTGGCCCGTTGAAGGCGCTCATCACGGACCAGGCCGGGCGCCTCGAGGAAATCTGTCGCGAGATCGAGCTCTCGGTCACACCCTGGCATGGTGACGTTTCCGCGTCGGTCAAAAACCGGGCGGTGAAAGCGCCCAAGGGAATCCTTCTGATCACGCCAGAGTCCCTGGAAGCACTGTTCATCCGCCGCGGGCTCGAGATCCCTCGACTGTTCGGCGCGACCCGGGCGATCATCATTGACGAACTGCATACCGTTCTCGACACCGAGCGGGGTGTGCAACTGCGCTCCCTTCTGACCCGTATGGAACTGGCCGTTGGTCGACCGATCCGGAGAGTGGGGCTTTCGGCAACGTTGGGCGACATGCAGATGGCGCGCGCGTATCTGCGACCGGATGCACCAGCTGCCGTCGATCTGCTCGAAGCCCAAGGCGGCGATGCAGAGCTGATGCTTCAACTGCGGGGCTACGTCTCTGGCGAAGAAGACGAGGATGCCCCTTCCACGACTCAGCGTATTGCGGAGCACCTATTCAAGCACCTGCGGGGTAGCAACAACCTGGTGTTCGCTGGGGCACGGCAGTCCGTGGAGATCTATGCCGATCGTCTTCGCACTCTTTGCGAGGACGAGCGGTTGCCGCAGGAGTTCTATCCTCATCACGCGAGCCTGTCGCGCGACCATCGGGACTTCGTGGAAAGGCACCTGAAGGATGGGTCGAAACCCACAACTGCCATCTGTACCTCTACCCTCGAGCTCGGGATCGACATCGGTGACGTCACCTGTGTGGCGCAGATCGGGGCGCCGTTCAGCGTCGCAGCTCTGCGGCAGCGGCTCGGCAGGTCAGGCCGCAGGGCTGGTCAGCCTGCGTTACTTCGGCAGTACGCGGTCGAAGCGAAGCTGACTCCCGAGAGCAATTATGTCGACCGACTGCGCCTCGGGCTTATTCGATCTGTCGCGATGATTGATCTTCTGCTCGAGGGCTGGTGTGAGCCACCGCGCCCCCAGGCACTGCATCTCTCCACCCTCGTTCATCAGATCCTCTCTGTGATCGCTGAGCGCGGTGGCGCTTCGGCAGGTCGTCTGCATCGAACGCTTGCGCAGGAAGGCCCCTTCAAGAAGGTGGAAGCGCCCTTATTCATGCAAGTGCTGAGAGCACTTGGGCGGCCCGACGTCGGATTGATCGAGCAAAGCGACGATGGCCTGTTGCTCCTCGGTCGGACGGGGGAGAAGCTGGTCGAGCACTATAGTTTCTATGCCGTTTTCCAGACGCCAGAGGAGTATCGCCTCATCTCCGGTGGCAAAGAACTGGGGACCCTCCCCATCGTCAACGTGATGGCACCCGGCATGATGCTGATCTTCTCGGGTCGCAGGTGGGTGATCCAGGAAATCGATGACCGCGACAAGGTCATCATGGTCGCCGCGTCGAAGGCCGGCACACCACCGATTTTTGGTGGTGATCCCGGCGACATCCATGATGATGTGATCAAGCACATGTTCGACGTCCTGGAGGGGGACACTGCCCGCGTCTACATGGATAAGACCGCCCGAGATCTCCTCGACGAGGCGCGACGACATTACGACAAGATTGGCTTCGCCAAAGCTTCAGTGATCCGGCTGGGAGAGAACAGCGCCGCGGTGGCCACCAGAGCCGGTACCATCAAGACGAATACGCTTGCGTTGGCATTGCGGGCGAGCGGATTGGAGGTTGAACCCCACGACGGGTTTCTGACCGTACGCGCAAAGGATGGCATGGAGGTCCTATGGGAAGGGCTTTCTCGCCTTGCCAAGGGTGAAGACTGTAAACTCTTCAACGATCAGACAAATCTGATTTTCGAGAAATTTCATCCGTATCTGACACGCGATCTTCTTGAGCTGGACGCCCTGTCATCAAGAATTGACATTACTTCCCTTCAGGGTGTTGCAAAGGAAGTCATTGCGCGATCTGCTGGTCCCGATCACGTCTGATCCTCTGCGTAACTAGCGTACTATTCTGCCCCCTCCGGCATCAGACCCCAGACGCCCTCGAAGGTTTCCTCGGTCAGGCGGATAGCAGTCTGCTTGCTCGTGACACCGCCAGCGTAGCGGTCGGATTGGATACATGTTCACCGTCTGACCGCAGAGAGCCATGATGATTGCGTCCCTGCGCGCTCACTCCGCGCGGATGCCGGCCTCATCGCCGAAATACGCGGTCCAACGCGCCAGCACCTCGCGGGATTCCTCCATGACGTCGCGGGCCTCTTCGTTGGCGCAGTTCAAATAGTCCTCCACGTCGAGCAGGTAACGCGCGTACTCATCATTGAGCAGGGCGCGCAATTCAGGATCATCGTCCGGCGGCGCGACATCCGGCGGCGGCTCCGGGCGGTAGCAGAGAGACTGGGCGCCCGCCACGGCGCCCAGGGCGCAGCAAAGAACGAAGATCGCCGCCGCGCGGATCACCGTTCGGCGACGAAACCGGTGCGGTGGTTGATGGCGTAGGTCGGCGAGCGGAATTCGGTCGCCGCACTCGGCTCAATGGTGATCTGCAGCTCGAAGGTGATCGGCATGGCGGTGCTGCGGCCGTGATACGTGGTCTGGACGTCGTTGTCCCGCCCAACGGTGCGGGTAGTGACATGGGTGTAGCAGAACGCCTCGACGTCGCCGCGCCCGCCGCCATCATCATCGCCCTGCGCGTAAAACAGCTGCTTGCCGGGAGGACAATAGTAGCCCGCCTGGGTGTACGGGCTCAGCCTGCTGTAGCGCACGGCGTGATCGGTGTACTCGGAGCCATCCGACATGGCGCAGTACCCGAACGGCGGTTTTGGCGGCCGCGCGGTGATACGGTCGATCATGTAGCCGTAGGCGTCGCCGCATCCGGTCGGAAACCCGCCCGCGAGGCACAGGATCACCTTGCAGTCCATGTCGTAGGCCATGGCCGGCGTGGGTGCCGCGGCGATGGAGAGGGCGGCGGCGCTGAGAACGCCGACGGTGACAATCCTGGCAGTCCTGATGCTCTGCACGGCGCACCCTCCGCGATTATCCAAGAGAACATAACGCGATCTCGACGACGATTGAAGCCTGTTTCACGCAGACCTCCGGCGACAGGCGTCGGGGCGCGCGACGGTGAAATCCCAGACGCCGAAACCAAGGACCCTCGCCTCATTCCCGGCCTCGCTGAACACCCTCGGCGCCCGTCGAGGGTCGCCGACAAAAGCGACCCCGGCGCGAACCGCCGCCAGAGCGATGTTGACGTTGTCCTCGGTGCGGCAGTGCGGGAGGACGCGGCCGTATCGATCCAGACCGTGGCTCTCGCACGCCACGCGGCTGTCGCCGATCAGCGCGACCATGGCCGCCCGCGCCCAGTCGCCGCAATCGAACGCGTCGCCGCCCCTCGTCGCAGGCTGTCCGATTTCGCAGGCGTCGACATGGAGAAGACGGATCCGCCGCG
>CAZOZE010000053.1:0-8887 GCA_964584215.1 uncultured Rhodobacterales bacterium | reverse complement strand
TATGAATGCCGGGTGCTGCCGGTCGAGACCGCCAGTTTCGAGGAAAACCCGCCGACGCTGCTGGACTTCATCAAGCGCGACCATCGCTGGTGCAACGGCAACATGCAGTATTTCGGCCTGCTCGGCCTGCGCGGGCTGGCGCCGCTCAGCCGGTTCCAGGTGTTCGCCGCGATCGCGATGTATTTCGGCGGCCCGGCGTGGATGGCGATGACGCTGGCGGCGGCGGCGATGCTGACCGGCGCGGGGGCGGGCGGGCTTGACGGCGCCGACTTCGCCTTCGCGGTGACGATGTTCTTCATCATGTTCTCAGTGTCGCTGGCGCCCAAGGTGGCGGGCTGGATCGACGTGGCGCTGACGCGCGGCGGCGTGGCGCGCTATGGCGGCGCCGGGCGCTTTGCTTTGGGCGCGCTGGTCGAGACCGCATTCTCGATGCTGATGGCGCCGGTGGCGGCGTTCGCGGTGACGGTGTTCCAGATCGGCCTTCTGTTCGGACGGCGGATCAGCTGGTCTGGCCAGCAACGCGACCTGACGCGGGTCAGCTGGGCGCAGGCGGCGCGCGCCATGTGGCCGCAAACGCTGATGGGGCTGGTCCTGTGGGCGGCGGTGATCGCCCGGGCGCCGCAGGCCGCGCCCTGGGCGGCGCCGGTGCTGGCGGGGCTGGCGCTGGCGATTCCGTTCACGGTGCTGACCGCAAGCCCGCGCCTGGGCGCCTGGGCGCGGCGCGCGGGGCTGTGCGCGACGCCCGAGGAGGTGGGCGGCGACGCCACGCTGGCGCGGCTCGCCGCCCCGCAGGCCGTGCAAGGGCCTGCGCGCGCGGCCTGAGACGGCTTGCGCTGCGGCGCGCGCGGTGGTGAACATCGCTGCGTGCGCTGCGACGGAGACCGCGATGAGCCTTCACACCCCCTATCTGCTGTTTCTCGGCGACGCGCCCGACATGCTCGCCGCGAAAGTCGCGCTCGGCGTCCGGCAGTGGCGGCCGGAGCACTGCGTCGGCCAGTTTCGCATGGACGGCTGCAAGGCGGACTGCGGACTGCCCGACATGACCGTCGAGCAGGCGGCGGCGGAAGGCGCGCGGACGCTGGTGGTGGGCGTGGCCAATCGCGGCGGCGTGATCGCGCCCGCGTGGATTTCCGTGCTGAAGGCGGCGCTTGAGGCGGGGATGGACCTCGCGGCGGGGCTGCACAACCGCCTTGCCGACGTGCCGGAACTGGCCGAGACGGCGGCGCGTCTCGGCCGCGCGCTGCATGACGTGCGGGTTCCCGAGGACGACTATCCGATCGGCAACGGCGCGAAGCGCGGCGGCAAGCGGCTGCTGCCGGTCGGCACCGACTGCTCCTGCGGCAAGATGTACACCGCGCTGGCCATCGAGGCCGAGTTGCGCGCGCGCGGGCGGTCGGCGACGTTCCGCGCCACCGGCCAGACCGGCATCCTGATCACCGGCGCGGGCGTGCCGCTGGATGCGGTGATCGCCGATTTCATCTCGGGGGCCGTGGAGGCGCTGAGCCCCGACGCGGACCCGGAGCACTGGGATGTGATCGAGGGCCAGGGCTCGCTGCTGCACCCCTCGTTCGCGGGCGTGACGCTGGGGCTGATCCATGGCGCGCAGCCCGACGCGCTGGTGCTGTGTCACGAGCCGACCCGCACCCATCTGCGCGGCCTGCCGCATTTTCCGCTCCCCTCGCTGGAGGCGACCATCGACATCAGCTTGCGCGCCGCGCGGCTGACCAACCCGGCGGCGATCTTCGTCGGCGTCTCGGTCAACACCCATGCGCTGGACGACGCGGCGGCGGACGCGACGCTGAGGCGCATCGCGGCGCAGACCGGGCTGCCCGCCGTCGATCCGGTGCGGCAGGGCGTCGGCGCGCTGGTGGACGCCCTGTGGTGAGCCTGACGCTGAGCGTCGCGTCGGAACGCTATGAAATCGCTGGCGGCTTTCGCATCGCGCGCGGCGCGCGGACCCATGCCGAAGTGGTGGTGGCGACGCTGAGCGACGGCGCCCGCGCCGGGCGCGGCGAGTGCGTGCCCTACCCGCGCTATGGCGAGAGCGTCGCGGGCGTGATGGCGCAGATCGACGGCCTGCGGGCTGCGCTGGCGCAGGGGCTGGACCGCGCCGCGCTGCAGAGCGCGCTGCCGCCGGGCGCCGCGCGCAATGCGCTCGACTGCGCTTTCTGGGATCTTGAGGCCAAGCGCGCCGGGGTGCGGGCGTGGGAACTGGCGGGTCTGCCCGCGCCGCAGTCCCTGCCTACCGCTTTCACCCTGTCGCTCGACGCGCCGGAGGCGATGCGCGCCAAGGCCGCCGCCAACGCGCATCGCCCGCTGCTGAAGGTCAAGCTCGGCGGCGACGGCGGGCTGGATCTGGCGCGGCTGGCGGCGGTGCGCGCAGGCGCGCCGGATTCGGCGATCATCGTGGACGCCAACGAGGGCTGGCGCGCCGCCGACTACGCCGCGCTGGCGCCCGAGATGGTGCGGCTCGGCGTGTCGATGGTCGAGCAGCCGCTGCCGGCGGGCGACGATGCGGCGCTGGCGGGCATGGCGCGCCCCCTGCCCGTCTGCGCCGACGAGGCCTGCCACGACCGCGCCTCGCTGCCGGGGCTGGCCGGCAAGTATGACATGATCAACATCAAGCTCGACAAGACCGGCGGCCTGACCGAGGCGCTGGCGCTGCGCGACGCGGCGCGGGCGCAGGGTTTCGCGGTGATGGTGGGCTGCATGCTGGCGACCTCGCTGGCGATGGCGCCCGCGCTGATCGTGGCTGAGGGCGCGCAGGTGGTGGACCTCGACGGGCCGCTTCTGTTGACGCAGGATCGCGCCTTTGGGCTGATCTATGATGACCGGGGCGCGCATCCGCCGTCGCCCGAACTGTGGGGGTGAGCGCGATGGAGCGCATCGTCTATGTCAACGGCGCCTTCGTGCCGGAATCGGAGGCCAGGATCTCGGTGTTCGACCGGGGCTTTCTGTTCGCCGACGCGGTGTATGAGGTGACGCCGGTGCTCGGCGGCAAGCTGATCGAGAACCCCGGCCACATGAAGCGGCTGCAACGCTCGCTCGACGAGATGAAGATGACCAGTCCGACGCCGGTGAGCGACATTCCGGCGCTGATGAAGCAACTGGTCGCGCGCAACGCGGTGGAGGAAGGCACGGTCTATCTTCAGGTCTCGCGCGGCGCCGCCGACCGCGACTTCGCCTTTCCCAAACATGCCGAGCCGTCGCTGGTGATGTTCACGCAAAGCCGCCCGCTGATCGACGCGGCCCCGGCGCGCGACGGCGTTCGCGTGATCTCCGCGCCCGACATCCGCTGGGCGCGGCGCGACATCAAAACCGTGCAGCTTCTGGCCGCCTCGCTGATGAAGCAGGCGGCGAAGGAGGCGGGCGCCGACGACGCCTGGATGGTCGAGGACGGTTACGTGACCGAGGGCACCTCCAACAACGCCTATATCGTCACCAGGGCGGGGGTGATCGTCACCCGGCAGCTTTCCAACGCCATCCTGCACGGCATCACCCGCGCGTCGGTGCTGCGGCTGGCGGCCGAAGCGCAGATGGCGGTGGAGGAGCGCCCGTTCACCATCGCCGAGGCGCAGGACGCGGCGGAGGCGTTTTACACCTCCGCCTCCGCCTTCGTGACGCCGGTGGTGGCGATCGACGGCGCGCCTGTGGGCGACGGCAAGCCCGGCCCGGTCGCCAAGCGGCTGCGCGAGATCTATCTGGAGATGGCGCTGGAGGTGGCGGAGTAGCGCCGACCGCAAGCGCCGGGGTGACGCCCGGCCGCGCGTCGGCTATATCCCGCGCAGCGCGGATGACGGCGCACGGTGCAAGCAAGGAACCTCCCCCATGACCATCAAGATCGGCGACACGCTTCCCTCCGCCACCTTCAAGGCCCTTGGCGACGCAGGCCCCGCCGACATCGCCGCGGCCGATCTGCTCGGCGCCGGCAAGGTGGCGCTGTTCGCGGTGCCCGGCGCTTACACGCCGACCTGCCACGTCAAGCACATGCCCAGCTTCGTCAACAACGTCGCCGCGCTGAAGGCCAAGGGCGTGGACAAGATCGTCTGCGTCTCGGTCAACGATCCGTTCGTGATGAAGGCGTGGGGCGAGGCCACCGGCGCCGAGGCGGCGGGCGTGAATCTGGTCGCCGACCCCGACGCCGCGTTCACCAAGGCGCTGGGGATGGATTTCGACGCCTCCGGCGCCGGTCTTGGCGTGCGCTCAAAGCGCTATTCGATGCTGATCGAAGGCGGCGTGGTCAGGCAACTCAACGTCGAGGACAAGCCCAGCGACGCGGTATGCTCGACCGGCGAGGCGCTGCTGGACCAGATCTGACGGGCGCCGCGTCCGGCGGGGCGGGCGGGCCTTGACGCCGCGCCGCGCCGGGCGCACCTGTTAAGCAGATGAGACTGCGCGCGGGCGCCGCTTTTGGCGTCCGCACCCCGGCGCGCGCTCGGTCGCTCCGGCCAAACGGCCGGACGCGACAAGGCCGGGAGAGGCGACCACCATGGCCAAGGGCCAACTGCGCGGCAACAAGGAAGCCAAGAAACCCAAGAAGGAAAAGGTGAAGGCGGCGGCGCCGGAATCGACGCTGACCACCCGCATCACCGCTTCGCAGGAGCGGACCAAGAACGCCAGGAAGTAAGCGGCGGCGCCCGGTCGCTCCCTCGCTGTCCCGGCCCCCGCGCCGGGACAGCTCTCCTCACAGGCTGAAATCACGCTCCAGCGCCAACGCGGCGCGCCCCTGCGCGCCCGCCCGGACCCCGCCAGAGGTCCGGGCGCCGCCCCCTCAGTGCTTTTTCTTCGGCGCGATCAGGTCGGTGATCGTGCCTTCGAACATCTCGGCGGCGAAGTTGATCGTCTCCGACAGCGTGGGGTGCGCGTGGATAGTGTGGCCGAGGTCAACCGCGTCGCAGCCCATCTCGATCGCCACCGCCGCCTCGGCGATCAGGTCGCCCGCGTTCGTGCCGACGATGCCGCAGCCCAGCACCCGGTCGGTCTCGGGGTCGAACAGCACCTTGGTCATGCCCTCGTCGCGCCCGTTGGCCAGCGCCCGGCCCGACGCCGCCCAGGGGAAGGCGCCCTTGCCGAACTTGATCCCCTGCGCCTTGGCGTCGTTCTCGGTCAGGCCGGCCCACGCCACCTCGGGGTCGGTGTAGGCGACCGAGGGGATCACGCGGGCGTCGAAGGCGCGATTGTGCCCCGCCGCCACCTCCGCCGCCACCTTGCCTTCGTGCACCGCCTTGTGCGCCAGCATCGGCTGACCCACCACGTCGCCGATGGCGAAGATATGCGCGACGTTGGTGCGCATCCGGTTGTCCACCGGCACGAAGCCGCGCTCGTCCACATGGACGCCGGCCTTGTCCAGCGCCAGCAGCTTGCCGTTGGGCCGCCGCCCGACCGACACCAGCACGCGGTCGAAGATGTCGTCGGTGGCGCCGTCGGGGCCTTCGATGCGCACCTTCAGCCCGGTTTTCATCGCCTCGACCGAGGTGACCTTGGCTTTCAGCCGGATCGCCTCATACCGGCCCTCGATGCGCTTGTGCAGCGGCTTCACCAGATCCTTGTCGGCGCCGGGGATGATCTGGTCCATCAGCTCGACGATGGTGACTTTCGAGCCGAGCGCGTCATAGACGCAGGCCATCTCAAGCCCGATGATGCCGCCGCCGATCACCAGCATGCGCTTGGGGATGTCGGCCAGCTCCAGCGCGCCGGTCGAGTCGATCACGCGCGGGTCGTCGTGCGGGATGAACGGCAGCTTCACCGGCTCCGACCCCGCCGCCACGATGCAGGCGTCGAAGCTGATGGTCTTGTCGCCGTCCGCGCCCTTCACGCGCACGAGGTTGGGGCCTTCGAAGGCGCCCACGCCCTGCACCACCGTCACCTTGCGCCCCTTGGCCAGCCCGCTCAGGCCGCCGACCAGTTTTTTCACCACGCCGTCCTTCCAGCCGCGCAAGCGGTCGAGGTCGATCTTCGGCTTGCCCATGGTGATGCCGCTGTGCGCCATCTCCTCGGCTTCGGTGATCACCTTGGCGGCGTGCAGCAGCGCCTTGGACGGGATGCAGCCGACGTTGAGGCAGACGCCGCCCAGCACCGGGTCGCGCTCCACCAGCACCACCTTCAGCCCAAGATCGGCGGCGCGGAAAGCGGCCGTATAGCCGCCGGGGCCTGCGCCCAGCACCAGAAGCTGGGCGTGCATGTCGCCGGTCTGCGCGGCGGCGGGCGCCGGGCCGGAGACGGGGGCGGAAGCGGCGGCGGGCGCCGCAGCGGCGGCGGGCGCCGCCGACTTTGGCGCTTCAGCCTTGGGCGCTTCGCCCGCGCCCGCAGCCTCCAGCGTCAGGATCGGCGCGCCCATCGACACCCGGTCGCCCTCCTTCACCGTGACGGCGGAGACCACGCCATCGGCGGGGCTGGGCACCTCCATCGTCGCCTTGTCGGACTCCAGCTCGACCAGCGGATCGTCCTTCTTCACCGCGTCGCCGACCTTGACGAACACCCCGATCACCGGAACGTCCTTGAAGTCGCCGATGTCGGGCACCGTCACCTGCATGTCAGCCATGATCGCGCTCCCCTTACAGCAGCAGCCGGCGCACGTCGCCGAGCAGGTGTTTCAGCGTGGCGCAGAACCGCGCGGCCAGCGCGCCGTCGATGGCGCGGTGGTCGTAGCTGAGCGACAGCGGCAGCATGTTGCGCGGGATGAACTTCTCGCCGTCCCAAACCGGCGCCATCTTGGAGCGGGTGACGCCGAGGATCGCCACCTCGGGCGCGTTGACGATCGGGGTGAAGCCGGTGCCGCCGATGCCGCCGAGCGACGAGATGGTGAAGGTGGCGCCCTGCATGTCGGCGCTTTTCAGCTCACCCTTGCGCGCCTTGGCCGACAGCTCGCCCATCTCCTTCGAGATCTGCACGATGCCCTTGCCGTCGGCGCCCTTGATCACCGGCACCACCAGCCCCTGCGGCGTGTCGGCGGCGAAGCCGATGTTGAAGTAGTTCTTGCGGATCAGCTTGTCGCCGTCCGGGTGCATCGAGCTGTTGACCTCCCAATGCGCCTTGAGCGCGCTGACGGAGGCCTTGATCAGGAACGACAGCAGCGTGACGCGATAGCCCTCCGCCTTCGCCACATCGTCCAGCTCCTTGCGGTAGCGGTCGATGTCGGTGATGTCGGCCTCTTCCTGATGCGTCACATGCGGGATGTTGAGCCAGGAGCGGTGCAGCGCGGGGCCGGACAGCTTCTTGATGCGGGCCATCTCGACGTTCTCGATCGGGCCGAACTTGGAGAAGTCCACCGCCGGGATCGGCGGGATGCCCATGCCGCCCTGCGCGGGCGCGGACGCGGCGGCGGGGGCGGCGGCCTTCAGCACCGCCGCCACGTCCTCGCGCAGGATGCGGCCCTTGCGGCCCGAGGGCTGCGCTTTCGACAGGTCCACCCCCAGTTGCCGGGCGAAGGCGCGCACCGAGGGCGAGGCGTGGGCGGTCTTGAACGCCGCTTCCGCCGAGGATGAAGCGGGCGCGGGCGCCGCCGCCGGGGCCGAAGCGGCCGCCGGGGCCGGAGCGGGCGCTGCGGCCGGCGCGTCGGCCTTGGGCGCTTCCGCCCCCGCCGCCTCCAGCGTCAGCACCAGCGCGCCCATCGACACGCGGTCGCCCTCCTTGACCGCGACCGACACCACCTTGCCCGCCGAGGGGCTGGGCACCTCCATGGTCGCCTTGTCGGACTCAAGCTCGACCAGCGGATCGTCCACGGCCACCGTGTCGCCCGCCTTCACCATCACGCCGATCACCGGCACGTCCTTGAAGTCGCCGATGTCCGGCACCGTCACGTCGATTGTCGCCATAACTGTCTTCCCCCTCGTCACGCGGTGCGCGGATTGGATTTGGCCGGGTCGATGGCGTATTTCGCATAGGCCGCCTCGACCTCCTTCGCCGTCACCGCGCCTTCGCGGAACAGCGCATAGACGGCGGTCGCGGCGATATGCGCCGCGTCCACCTCGAAATGCCGCCGCAGCTTCACCCGGCTGTCGGATCGACCGAAACCGTCGGTGCCCAGCACATGGAACGGCTGCGGCACGAAAGCGCGGATCTGCTCGGCGTAGTTCTTCATGTAGTCGGTCGCCGCGATCACCGGCCCCCTGGCGCCCGACAGCGCCTGCGTGACGTAGGGCTGCGCCGGATCAGCGGTCGGGTTCATGCGGTTACGGCGCTCGGCGTCCTGGCCGTCGCGCGCCAGTTCGTTGAAGCTGGTCGCGGCCCAGAGGTCGGCGGTGATCCCGAAATCCTCCTTCAGCATGTCCGCCGCCTTCATCGCCTGCTGCATGATCGCGCCGCAGGACATCAGGTTGACGTGCTTCTTGCCCGGACGGGCCACCTGCGAGAAGCGATAGAGGCCCCTGACGATCCCCTCCTCGACGCCTTCCGGCATGGCGGGGTGATGGTAGTTCTCGTTCTCGACGGTGATGTAGTAATACACGTCCTCCTGCTCGACGAACATCCGCCGCAGGCCGTCGCGCACGATCACCGCCACCTCATAGCCGAAGCTGGGGTCGTAGCTGACGCAGTTGGGAATGGTCCCGGCCAGGATCTGGCTGTGGCCGTCCTGATGCTGCAAGCCCTCGCCGTTCAGCGTGGTGCGCCCGGCGGTGCCGCCGACCATGAAGCCGCGCGCCCGGCTGTCGCCCGCCGCCCAGGCCAGATCGCCGATCCGCTGAAAGCCGAACATCGAATAGTAGATGTAGAACGGCACCATCGGCACGCCGTGCACCGAATAGGCGGTGGCGGCGGCGATCCAGTCGGCCATCGCGCCGGCCTCGTTGATGCCCTCCTGCAGCACCTGGCCGTCGCGCGTCTCCTTGTAGTAGGAAAGCTGGTCGGCGTCCTGCGGCGTGTAGAGCTGGCCCTTGGGGTTGTAGAT
>CAZOZE010000052.1:0-8079 GCA_964584215.1 uncultured Rhodobacterales bacterium | reverse complement strand
AGCAGCAGGATCGGCGGGTTCTTGAGGATGGTGCGCGCGATCGCCACCCGCTGCTTCTCACCGCCCGACAGCTTGAGCCCGCGCTCGCCCACCTGGGTCTCATAGCCTTTCGGCAGCGCGGCGATGAAGTCGTGGATGCTTGCCGCCTTCGCCGCCGCCTCGACCTGGGCGCGCGTCGCGCCCTCGCAGCCATAGGCGATGTTGTAGCCGATGGTGTCGTTGAACAGCACCGTATCCTGCGGCACCACGCCGATGGCGGCGCGCAAGCTCTGCTGCGTCACCGCGCGCAGGTCCTGCCCGTCGATGGTCACGGCGCCGCCATTCACGTCGTAGAAGCGAAACAGCAGCCGCGACAGGGTGGACTTGCCCGCCCCGGACGGCCCGACCACCGCCAGCGTCCGCCCGCCCGGCACGCTGAACGACACGTCCCTAAGGATCGGGCGGTCGGCGTCATAGCCGAAATCGACATGCTCGAAGCGCACCGCGCCCGCCGTCACCCGCAGCGGCGCCGCGCCGGGGGCGTCGCGCACTTCGGGCGGCTGGTCGAGCAGGCCGAACATGGCGCGCATGTCCACCAGCGCCTGACGGATCTCGCGGTAAACCGTGCCGAGAAAGTTCAGCGGCATGGTGATCTGGATCATGTAGGCGTTGACCATCACGAAATCGCCGACGGTCAGCCGCCCCTGCAACACCCCCTGCGCCGCCATCGCCATCACCGCGACAAGCCCTGCGGTGATGATCAGCGCCTGCCCCGCGTTCAGCCCCGCCAGCGAGAGCGCCGTCCTGACCGCGGCCGCCTCATAGCCCGCCATCGCGCGGTCATAGCGCGCGGCCTCGCGGCTCTCGGCGCCGAAATACTTGACGGTTTCGAAGTTCAGCAGACTGTCCACCGCCTTCTGGTTGGCGTCGGTGTCCTCGGCGTTCATCCTCTCGCGGATCTTCACCCGCCATTCGGTCACCTTGAAGGTGAACCAGACGTAGAGCGCGATCGTGACCACGATCACTGCGAAAAACCGCAGATCGAACACCACCAGAAAGATCGCCGCGACCATCGCCAGCTCCAGCGCCAGCGGGCCGATGCTGAACAGCAGGAAGCGCAGCAGGAAATCCACGCCCTTCACGCCGCGCTCGATGATGCGGCTGAGGCCGCCGGTCTTGCGCCCGAGGTGATAGCGCAGCGACAGGCCGTGGACATGGCGGAAGGTGCTGAGCGCCAGGCTGCGCAGCGCGCGCTGGCCGACGCGGGCGAACACCGCGTCGCGCAGCTGATTGAAGCCCACGCCCGCCAGCCGCGCGGCGCCATAGGCCAGCACCAGCCAGACCGGCAGCGACAACAGCGCCGCGCGCGGGTCCGCCGCCGCCTCGTTCAGCCCGTCCACCGCATATTTGAACGCCACCGGCGTCGCGACGGTGGCCAGCTTGGCCAGCAGCAGAAAGCCCAGCGCCGCCGACACCCGCGCCCGCGCGGCCCGGTCGCCCGCCGGCCACAGATAGGGCGCGACGCGGCCGATCACGCGCAGGTCGGAGGCGTCCGGGGCGAGGGCGTCCAGGGCGGGGGCGACATTCTCGGGGGCGGCGCGGCGGGCGGCGCGCATCAACGGTCTCCTTGGGCGAAAGGCGCGTTACTGCGGCGCGCCGGTGTCGGGCAGGCTGAATATCTGGCCCGGATAGATCAGGTCGGGGTCGCGGATGCGCGCGGCGTTGGCCTGATAGATCACGCTGTAGCGCACCCCCTGTCCATAGCGGTTTTCCGCGATGGCCCACAAGGTGTCGCCCGGCTGCACCACGATCTGGCCTGCGGCCAGCGCGGCGACTTCGACCGCTTCGCGGCGGAACGGCGACTCGGTGCGGCTGCGCACGGCGCCGTCGTCGCCCAGCAGATCGACCCGCAACCGATAGTCGCCCGGCGCCAGCCCCGCCGCCGCCCGCGTGCTCCAGCGCCCGTCCGCCGCGACCCATGTCTCGGCGATCATCACCGCGTTGGCGTAGACGCGCAGGCGGCGCAGCGCCTCGGCGCGGCCGCTGATCTCCAGAAATCCGTCGTCGGAGTAGGAGACGAGGTCCAGCGTCACCGGCTGATCGGCGGGCCGCGGCGGCGCCTGCACGACGGCGGCGCCTTCGGGGCGCGTCAGCACGACCGTCGCCGTCTCCTCTGGCGGCGGCGCTCCCGCCCCGGCGGCGCGGTCCGGCGCATCGCCGCGCGGCGGCGCCATCACCACCACGGCGTCGGGCGCGCGCACCGCCCCGGCCTCGCCGGAGCGCGTCCAGACGTCAAGCTGCTGCGCGCCATCGCCGGGCGGAACCGCGCCATAGGCGACGAAGCCGCCATCGGCGCCCGCGCGGGCGGTTGCGATCACCACCTCGCCGATACGCACCTCGATCTCGGCCCCCGGCTCGGCGGTTCCGGCGAACACCGCCTCGCCGTCGCGCTCGACCCGCGCCACGTCGAGCGTGGCGGACCGCCGCGACGGCGCAGCCGGGTCGGATAGCGACGCCGGCGCGGCGGGCCGGGCGTCGCCGGGTTGGGCGCGCGCAGATTGGTCGGGGCCGGATTCGGCGGGCGGGCGTGGTCCGGAAGCCGCCGGGTCTCCGGCCGCGAGCGGCGCTTGCGGCGCGGGCGGATCCTGCAACAGCCAGAGCGAAGCGAGCCCGGCGATCACCAGTCCGGCGCCCCCGATCAGCACTGTGCGCCCAGCCGCCATGATCCGCCCTGCTCCGAAGCGCCCCGGCCCTGTCACTCAACCGTCAAATGACGAATACCGCATTGCAGCAACAACTTCAAATGCGGCGTTGACGCGGGATGGCGACGCGGGCGGGCTGCGCGTCGGCGGCGACTGCGGCGATCGCCTTGGCACGCGCCGCTGCCTGGCGCGGCGGAAAGGCCGGTCGCCGCGCGCGATCTTGCGCGGCGCCCGGCAGGGGGCCTTGCTCAGGCGCTGGCGAGCCGCGCCGCCACGTCTTCCCAGTTCACCAGCTTGTCGAGGAAGTTCTGGATGAACGCCGGGCGCTTGTTGCGGAAGTCGAGATAATAGGAGTGCTCCCACACATCGCAGCCGAGCAGCGCCGTCTGGCCAAAGCACAGCGGGTTCACGCCGTTGGGCGTCTTGGTGATCTTGAGCGCGCCGCCGTCCGCGACCAGCCACGCCCAGCCCGAGCCGAACTGGCCGACGCCCGCCGCGACGAAATCTTCCTTGAACTTCGCCACCGAGCCGAATGCGTCCACCAGCCGCTTCTCCAACTCGCCGGGGATCGCGCCGGATTTCGGCGACATCATCTGCCAGAACTGGTTGTGGTTCCAGTGCTGGGAGGCGTTGTTGAACAGCCCCGCCTTGGCGTCGTCGCCATAGGTGGCGACCACGATCTCCTCCAGCGACTTGCCCTCAAGCCCCGACCCGGCCAGCAGCTTGGCGCCGTTGTCCACATAGGCCTTGTGGTGAAGGTCGTGGTGATACTCCAGCGTCTCGCGCGACATGCCCGCGCCCGCCAGCGCGTCGTGAGCGTAAGGAAGATCGGGAAGCTCGAAAGCCATGATGGCCCCCTGTCTGTAAAAGGATTTCAGGCGACGGCGCCCGCCGCTGACAAGGGTTATAGAGCAGTCCGCCGCGCGCTGAAACCGCGATCCGCTAAACCGCGATCAGCGCGGCGGCGACGCGGCGATCCTCGGCCAGCAGCACGTTGAAGGTGCGGCAGGCCGCCGCCGTCGCCATGGCGTCAACGCCGATCCCCGCCGCCTCCAGCGCCTCGCGCGCGTCGCGCGGCAGCGGTCGGATGTCGGCGCCCATGCCGATCAGCAGGATGTCGATCTCGGCCGCCGCCGCGATCACGCCCGCAAGGCATGCGGGCGTCAGCGGATCGGCGGGCGCCCAGTCGCCGATGCGCGACGGCAGGATCAGCAGGCCGCCCCTGTGGGCGTAGCCGCCGATGCTGAACACGCCCGGCCCATAGCCGTCGATCGGCGGACGACCGGAAAAGACGACCTCGTTCAGCTGCATGAGGCGCTCATGGGGCGTCGGGCGCGCCAAAGCGCACCCCGGCGGCCACGTCGGCGTCCACCGTCTCGCGGGTAAGCCCGGTCCACAGCAGGAACACCGCCGCGATGAAGATCGAGGAATAGGTGCCGATCACGACGCCCCAGATCATGCCGAAGGTGAAGCCGCGGATCACCTCGCCGCCGAGGAAATACAGCGCCAGCAGCGCGATCAGCGTGGTGCCCGAGGTCATCAGCGTGCGCGACAGCGTCTCGTTGATCGACAGGTTGAGCAATTCCGCCAGCGGCATCTTCTTGAACTTGCGCAGGTTTTCGCGGATGCGGTCGAACACCACCACGGTGTCGTTCAGCGAATAGCCGACGATGGTCAGCAGCGCGGCGATGATCGACAGGTTGAACTCGATCTGCATCACCGAGAACAGGCCGATGGTCAGCATCACGTCATGCGCCAGCGCGATCACCGCGCCCAGCGAGAACTGCCACTCGAAGCGCAGCCAGATGTAGAACAGGATCGAGACCACCGCCAGCACCACCGCCAGCGCGCCGGAAAACAGCAACTCGCCCGAGACCTTGGCGCCCACCGCGTCGGTGGACAGGATGTTGACGGTCGGAATCGCCGCCTGCAGGGCGCGCGTCGCCACGTTCACCGTGTCGAGGTCGGACCCGTCGCCCGCGCCGATGCGCACCATCACCGCGTTGCGCGCGGCGCCGGTCAGCTCGGCGGCGGGGTCGGAGATGCTGGTCACGGACACGTCGCCGATCCCCAGCCCGCTCAGCGCGCCGCGATAGGCGGCGATGTCGGCGGGTTGTTCGGTCTCGGCCATGATCATCACGCCGCCGCGAAAGTCGATGCCGAAGTTCAGCCCCAGCGTGAACAGCGCTGCGAGCGACGCCAGCGCCAGCGCGACCGAGGCGCCGACGCTCCAGCGGCGCAGGCTCATGAAATCGATGTGGGTTTCCCGGTTGACCAGCCTCAGCCGCATCTCAAGAGCCCCCTCACAGCGCCAGCGCCTTGGGCCGCGCGCGCGCGAACCATGCCGCCACGATCAGCCGCGTCACCAGCACGGCGGTGAACACCGAGGTCACCACGCCGACGCCCAGCGTCACCGCAAAGCCCTTCACCGGGCCGGAGCCCATGACGAACAGGATCGACGCGGCGATGAAGGTGGTGATGTTGGCGTCCACGATGGCCGACAGCGCGCGCTCGTATCCCGCCTCGATGGCGCGCGCGACGCCCTTCGCGCGCTTCAGCTCCTCACGAATCCGCTCGAACACCAGCACGTTTGCGTCAACCGCCATGCCGATGGTCAGCACGATCCCGGCGATGCCCGGCAGGGTGAGCGTGGCGCCCACCGCCGACAGAAAGCCCAGCAGCAGCGCGATGTTGGCGATCAGCGCGATATTGGCGAACAGGCCGAACAGGCCGTAGCTCAGCACCATGAAGATCATCACCGCCGCAAACGCCACCACGGTCGCGATCTCGCCCGCCGCGATGCTGTCGGCGCCGAGGTCGGGGCCGACCGTGCGCTGCTCCAGCACCGTGATCTCGGCGGGCAGCGCGCCCGCGCGCAGCAGGATCGCCAGCCGGTTGGCCTCCTCCACCGTGAATGAGCCGGTGATCTGGCCCGACCCGCCGGTGATCGCGGAGATGATGCGCGGCGCCGAGATCACTTCGCCGTCGAGCACGATGGCGAAGATCTTGCCGACGTTCTGGCGGGTGTAGTCGCCGAACTGCCGCGCGCCGGTGGTGTCGAAGCGGAAATTGACCGACGGGCGACCATCCTGATCGAAGCCGCCGCTGGCGTCCACCAGATTCTCGCCCGCGACCTTGGGCGCGCGCTCGATGATGTAGAACGCGCCCGGCTGTTCCGCGTCGGGGACGATGACGTTGCCCGCGCCCGCGGCGGCGTCGGGGTTCTCGGTCTGGCCGACCACGACGTGAAAGGTCAGCTTGGCGGTTTCGCCGAGCAGCGCCAGCAACTCCTCCGCCGAGCCGATGCCCGGCACCTGGATCAGGATGCGCCGCTCGCCCTGACGCTGGATGGTCGGCTCGCGCGTGCCCGCCTCGTCGACGCGGCGGCGCACGATCTCCAGCGACTGCGCCATGGTGCGCTCCAGCACCGCCGCGCGCTCGGCCTCCGTCAGGGTGACGCGGATCACGCCGTCTTCGCCGCCCGCCACGTCGAAGGTGCGCCCGGCGACGCCCATCAGCCCCTGCTGCACCGGCTGCGCCAGCGCCTGCAACGTCTCCACCGCCGTCGCCACCGCCTGCGGGGTCGGCGCGTTGAGGCGGATCGCCAGCGCGTCGGTCACGCCCTCGATCTGCCGGAACGGACCCACCGTCTCGCGCACCGCGCGCAGCGCGCCGCGCGCCTCGGGCCACAGGCCGACAAGCTGTTCGCGATAGACGTCCTCGACCGCGACCTCGACCAGCAGATGCGCGCCGCCGCGCAGGTCGAGCCCGAGGTTGAGCACGCTGGCGGGCAGGAACGACGGCCAGCGCGCCGCCTGCGCCAGCAACTCGGGCGAAGGCGTCTCGCCCCGCGCCTCGACAAGCGCGATCTGCGTGCGCGCCCGCGCCGCCGTATCCGCCGCGTCGTAGAAAACGTTCGGCGCCGCGAACAGCGCGCCGAGCAGGCATACGCCGATCACCAGCGCCTTTTTCCAGAGCGAGAAATACAGCATGACCGGCCTCAGGTGGGGGCGCTGGGCGCCGGGGTCAATCGGCGCCGCGCGTCGGCGTCAGTTGTCGTTCGCCGGTTCCGACTTCGACACCACCGCCGCGATGGTCGCCTTCACCAGCTTGACCTTCACGTTGGGCGCGATCTCGGCCTCGACGTCGCCCTCATGCACGCGGACCACCTTGGCGTGCAGACCGCCCTGGGTGATCACCTGGTCGCCCCGGCGCAGGGCGTCGAGCATGTTCTTGTGCTCCTTGGCCTTTTTCTGCTGCGGACGGATCAGGAAGAAGTAGAAGATGACAAAGATCAGCAGCAGCGGCAGCAACTGGATCAGAAAATCGCCGCCAGCGGCTGGGCCGCCCGCCTGCGCGTAGGCCGGTGAGATGAACATGCGCCTGTCTCCGTTGTCGCGTCGCGGCGGACTATAGCCAGCGCGGGCGTTGGCGCAAGGCGGGCCGCGCAACTGGCGCGGCGCGGCGCGATGGGGCATAAGCCCTGCGCGAGTCACAGCAAGAGCGCCCCCAATGCACGACATACGCCTTCTTCGCGACGCTCCCGACGATTTCGACGCCGCGCTGGCGCGGCGCGGGCTGGCGGCGCGCGCGCAGGACCTGCTGGCCATCGACGCCGCGCGGCGCAGCGCCATCGCCGCCGCCGAGACCGCGCAGGCCGAGCGCAACGCCGCCTCCAAAGCGGTCGGCGCCGCCAAGGCGCGCGGCGACAACGCCGAGTTCGCGCGGCTGCGCGCGCTGGTCGCCGCCAAGAAGGACGAGATCGCGCAGCTTGAGGCGCAGGCGAAGGCCGCCGACGAGGCGCTGACCGCCGAGTTGATGGCGCTGCCCAACGCGCCGCTGCCCGACACGCCCGACGGCCCGGACGAGAGCGCCAATGTCGAGCTGCGCCGCTGGAGAAGCCCGCGCGCCTTCGACTTTGCGCCGCGCGAGCATTTCGAGATCGGCGAGCCGATGGGCGGCATGGACTTCGACGCCGCCGCGAAGCTTTCCGGCGCGCGCTTCGTGGTGCTGCGCGGCGCGCTGAACCGGCTGCACCGCGCGCTCGGCCAGTTCATGCTCGACACCCATGTTGACGAAAACGGGCTGACCGAGGTCTGGACCCCTGTGCTGGCGCGCGACGAGGCGCTGCTGGGCACGGGCCAGTTGCCGAAATTCACCGAGGATCTGTATCGCACCGAAAACGGCTGGTGGCTGATCCCCACGGCGGAGGTGACGCTGACCAACCTCGTCGCGGGCCAGATCCTCGACGACGCCTCCCTGCCCCGCCGCTATGCCGCGCTCACCCAGTGCTTTCGCTCCGAGGCGGGCAGCGCGGGCAAGGACACGCGCGGGATGCTGCGCCAGCACCAGTTCGAGAAGGTCGAGATGGTGTCGATCACCCGCCCCGAGGACGGCC
>CAZOZE010000051.1:0-14277 GCA_964584215.1 uncultured Rhodobacterales bacterium | reverse complement strand
GAACCTATACCCTCCTGCAAGGGCTGGATACCAAATGATGTGCCGCCGGAGCCAACGGGAGAAGCCTTTAACGCGATATGAGATGGATCGCCCAGGATTCCGCGCCGGAGATTGTCCGTGACCAGCCAGACCCCGACGCCGTGGCATGCGCTGAGCGCCGCCGAGGCTCTCGACCTGCTCGACGCGCCGCGCACCGGCCTTTCGGCGCAGGAGGCCGCCGCGCGGCTTGAGCGGGCCGGTCCGAACCGACTGCCGCAGGGCCCGGTGCGCGGGCCGCTGCGCCGCCTGCTGGCGCAGTTCGATAATCTGCTGATCTATGTGCTGCTGGCGGCGGCGGCGCTGTCGCTGGCGCTGGATCACGCGCGCGACGCCGTGGTGATTCTGGCCGTGGTGCTGCTGAACGCGCTGATCGGGTTTTTGCAGGAGGGCAGGGCGGAGCGCGCGCTGGCGGCGATCCGCGACATGGTCGCCCCGGCCGCCGCCGTGCTGCGCGACGGGCGCCGCGCGCGCGTTCCCGCCGAAAGTCTGGTTCCCGGCGACGTGGTTCTGCTGGAGGCGGGCGACCGGGTTCCCGCCGACCTGCGCCTGCTGCGCGCGCACGGCCTGAAGATGGACGAGGCGGCGCTGACCGGCGAATCGGTGGCGGCGGACAAGCTGCCCGACGCGGTCGCCCCTGACGCCGCCCTGGGCGACCGCGCCTCGATGGCGTTCAGCGGCGCCTTCGTGGCGGCGGGAAGCGGCGCGGGCGTGGTGGTCGGCGCCGGCGCCGACACCGAACTGGGCCGCGTCGGCGCGATGCTGAGCGGGGTGGAGACGCTGCGCACGCCGCTGTTGCGTCAGATGGACGGCTTCGCGCGCCGCCTGACGGTCGCAATTCTGGGCTTGTCGGCGCTGACCTTCGCGCTGGCGACGCTGGCGCGCGGCTATCCCGCCGCCGAGGCGTTCATGGCGGTGGTCGGGCTTGCGGTGGCGGCGATCCCCGAGGGGCTGCCCGCGATCATGACCATCACGCTGGCGATCGGCGTGCAGCGCATGGCGGCGCGCAACGCGCTGATCCGCAGGCTGCCGGCGGTCGAGACGCTGGGCGCCGTCTCGGTGATCTGCACCGACAAGACCGGCACCCTGACCCGCAACGAGATGATCGCGCGCGATCTGGTCAGCGCCGACGGCGACAGCGCGGCGGCGGGCGAGGGCTACGCCCCCGAGGGCGGGATCGACGGCGCCGACGGCCCGGCGCGCGCGGCGCTGATCGAGGCGGCGCTGTTGTGCAACGACGCGGGCTTGCGCGACGGGCCGGACGGCTGGCGCCCCGAGGGCGACCCGATGGAGGCCGCGCTGGTGGCGCTGGCGATCAAGGCGGGGCTGGACCCCGACGCCGCCCGCGCCGCGCGGCCCCGCGTGGACGAGGCGCCGTTCGACGCGCGCCGCCGCTTCATGGCCACGCTGCACGAGGACGGCGCGGTGTTCATCAAGGGCGCGCCAGAGCGGGTGATCGCCATGTGCGACCGGCTGGAGGGCGGCGGCGCCTTCGACGCGGGCGCCTGGGCCGCGCGGGCCGAGGCGCTGGCGGCGCAGGGCCGCCGCGTGCTGGCCTTCGCCCGCAAGGACGGCGGCGGCGACGCGCTTGACGCCGGCGCGCTGGCGGACGGCGCGCTGGAGGACGGCGCGACGCTGCTGGGCCTGATCGGCTTCATCGACCCGCCGCGCGCCGAGGCGGCGGACGCCATCGAGGCTTGCCGCGCGGCGGGGGTGCGGGTGGTGATGATCACCGGCGACCACGTCAGCACGGCGCGTGAAATCGCCCGCCAGCTCGGCCTCGCCGACGACCCGGCGGCGCTGAGCGGCGCCGACCTCGACGCGCTCGACGACGCGGATCTGCGCGCGGCGGCGGCGGAGGTTACGGTGTTCGCCCGCACCGCGCCCGGGCACAAGCTGCGGCTTGTCGAGGCGCTGCAGGCGCGCGGCCTGATCGTGGCGATGACCGGCGACGGCGTGAACGACGCGCCCGCGCTCAAGCGCGCCGACGTGGGCGTGGCGATGGGGGTGAAGGGGTCGGAGGCCGCCAAGGAGGCGGCGGACATGGTGCTGGCCGACGACAATTTCGCCTCGATCGCGGCGGCGGTGCGCGAGGGGCGCACGGTGCACGACAACCTGATGAAGGTGATCGCCTGGACGCTGCCCACCAGCGGCGGCGAGGCGCTGATCATCCTCGCCGCCATCGCGCTCGGCCTCGCGCTGCCGATCACGCCGCTGCAGATTCTGTGGGTGAACATGATCACCGCCGTCGCGCTGGGCCTGACGCTGGCGTTCGAGCCGACCGAAGCCGACGCCATGCGCCGCCCGCCGCGCCCCGCCGATCGCGCGATCCTGTCGGGCGTGCTGTTGTGGCGCATCGCCTATGTCTCGGCGCTGTTCGTGGCGGGCGGGTTCGGCGCGTGGTTCTGGGCGCTGTCGCAGGGCTGCGCGATCGAGGCCGCCCGCACCATGGTCGTCAACACGCTGGTCGCCATGGAGATCTTCTATCTGTTCAGCGTGCAGGGCGGCCACGACCGCCCGCTCAGCCTGCGCGGCGCCTTCTCCAACCCGGCGGTGTGGATCGGCGTCGCGGTGGTGCTGGCGGCGCAGGCGGCGCTGACCTGGGCGGCGCCGCTGCAGGCGGCCTTCGACACGGCGCCGCCGCCGGCCGGGGGGTTCGCAGTGATCGCCGGCGTCGGGATCGCGCTGCTGGCGCTGGCGGAGGCGGAGAAGCAGGCGCAGCGCCGCCTGTGGCGCGCGCCACCGCTTCGGTGAGCGCAGGGCGGGGCGGCTGAAGCGGCGCCATCGCGGTCTCGCAGCGCGCGCATCGCCCGCCATCGAAGGCGCCCGCGACGAAAAAACCGGAAACTGTCGCTGATGTGACCACGTTCACAGAAGCGCCGCGCGCCGCTGCGGCAGGGTGCTCTCACGCGGCCCGCTCCGGGCCGCCTGCGACCGGGGAGAGCGACATGTCCGGACACGGTTCCTGCTATCTGTGCGCCAACGGCGAAGACGGCGTCAGATACTATCGTTTCGTCAAGAAGTACTCCGACGCGGAGGAAACCGCCTTCAAGGCGGCGATCAAGGCGCGCACCGGCCATGGCGCGCGCACGGTGCGGCGGGAAAACAGCGAACCCGCCAACGGCGAAGAAATCTGATCCACCCCGAGACAGCTTCAGGAGGAGCGTCATGAACCATCTTCGATTCCTTTCGTCGCGAACCGCCATGGCGGCGTTCGTCGCGGCGCAGTTCGCCGCCCCGGGCCTCGCGCAGGCCGATGCGACGGCGGCGAACACCGCCCTGATCAAGGGCCTCAAGCCCAACTGGAGCCAGCTTCTCAGCGTCTCGCTGACGCCCACCTCGCAGCCGGTCGTCAAGGATGGTCGCGTCGTGGACAGCGCCAAGGTGGTGATCTGCACCAGCGAGAAGGTCACCGCAGGGCTTGACCAGTGGGTGTCGGAGGGCGCGATCCTCAACCCCGGCTCCACGACGGTCTGGCCCGGCGCGCTTCTGGTGGGCGACCGCGCGCTGGCGCAGGGCGCGCCGACGCCGCTGATCGTGCCACGCGCGCCGGTGACCATCCGGGTCAACCTGCCCGGCCTGGGCGCGCAGGGCGCCCGCACCGTCGCCAACCCCACCAACGTCAGTGTCAACAACGCGGTAAGCGAGGTGGTCAACCTGTGGCTCAAGACAAAGGCCAAGGGTTTCACCCCGGTGCTGCGGGCGTTCTCGCAGTCGCAGAAGTCCTATTCCCAAAGCCAGATCGCGGTGGACATGGGGTTCAGCGCGCAATGGAAGAGCGGCAGCGCCTCGGCGGCGATGAAGGCGCAGAGCAGCAGCGAATCGACCGTCACGATGAAGTCGTTCAAACAGATCTACTATTCCGTCGATATCGAGGAGGTGGGCGCGGCGGGCTCGTTCTTCGCGCCCGATTACACGCTGACCGCCAACGACGTCTCCAATGACGCGCCGCCGACCTATGTGCGCAGCGTCGATTATGGCCGCCTGATCGTCGCGCAGATGCAGGTGGACAAGGCGATGTCGGAGATCGACGCGGAGGCGGCGATGGAATACGCCTCGTCCGCGACGGTGAAGGGCAACGTCAGCGCCAACATCAAGAACGCCGCCGAGAGCGCCCAGTACAGGGTGATCGCCATCGGCGGCGGCGCGCGGCAAGACGACGCCATCGAGCTGTTCTCGGGCGACTTGTCGAAGTTTCGCGCGGCGATCAAGGCGGGCTTCGTGTTCTCGGCGGACAACCCCGCTCAGCCCATCGCCTACACCGTGGCGTCGCTCGACCGGGTGCAGCGGCTGATGAACGCCACCACGACCTATGTGAAATCCGATTGTCAGGAGTTTCCCAACCGCTCGGTCGAGCTGAAAAGCTCCGGCTGGTTCGTCTCGAAGTTCGCCGTGACCTGGATCGAGCCGAGCGGCCCGAACGGGATCGTCCAGCCGAAGGCGTGGTTCTCGGGCGACAAGACCAGCCCCTACGCCAGCGGCCGCATCTACATCCCCGGCGACGCCAAGAAGATCTCGATCGTCGGCCAGAACTACACCGGGCTGGCGTGGGACAAGCTGCGCACGCCGCTGAATCTGAAGGGGAGCGATCTCAGCAAGCAGCATTCGTGCTTCAAGCTGACCGGCACGACGCTGAAGCCGTCCTACGCCACCTGCTGATCCGCGACTCCGCGCAACGCAAGGCTCCGGCGCCACGCCGGGGCCTTTTCGTTTTGGCCGCGCGCCGCGCAGGCGGCGCGTCAGACGGCGCTTCAGGCGTCGGGGGTCTCGGCGATGCGCGCCTCCAGCGCCGCGCGCCACTCGGCGGCCTCACGCCGCGCGTCGCCGATCGCCTCCATGGCGGCGTCTCGCTCGGCGCGGGTCTCCGCCAGCGCGGCGGCGATGCGCCTCTCCGCGTCGGCGCGCTCGGCCTCCAGCGCCGTCTCGGCGGTTTCGGCGCGGCGGCGCGCCTCGCGCGCGGCGGCCTCGGCGGCGTGAAGCTGCGCGGTCAGCGCGCCGAGGCGCAGCGCCTCCGCCCCCGGATCGCGGGAGAGCCGCAGCCACAGCCAGTGAAACAGCGCGCCGAGCGCCGCCGCCAGCAGCAGCAGCGCCATGATCGAGACGGCGAGCGTCAGGCGGGTCATGGCGTGGTCTCCTGCTCTGGCGGCGCTCCCCTGGTCGCGTCTTCTTGCGGCAGGGCGGTGAAGGCGATGCGGCGGTTGCGCGCGCGGCCCGCCTCGTCGGCGTTGTCGGCGATGGGCGCGTCCTCGCCATAGCCGCGCGCGACCAATGTGGCGGAAGGCGCGCCGCGTGCGATCAGGGCGGCGCGCACCGCCTCCGCCCGCGCCTGGCTAAGCGAAAGGTTATAGCCCGCAGACCCCTGGCTGTCGGTGTGGCCGCCGACTTCGATGGCGCCCGCCGCGCAGCGCCTGAGCGTCGCGGCCAGCGTGTCGAGGGCGGCGACGCTCGTCGCCTCGATCTCCGCGCTGCCCGCGCCGAACAGGATCGGGTCTTCGGCGCTCTGCGCCGACAGCCGCGCCGCGCAGGCGTCGGGGTCGAGGCGCGACGCGGCGGCGCGGGCGGGCAGATCGACGGTGATCCGCGTCTCGCCGCGCCAGCCCTTCAGCGCCGATGCGGCCAGCGCGTCGTGGCTGGCGCGCACGGCGGCGGGGTCGTGGGTGACGCCGGTCAGCGACACGCGGCCGTCCGCCACCTCCACGGCGCCCGAATCGAGCTGCGCCAGCGCGTCGAGCGCGCCCAGCGCCGCCGTGCGCCATCCCTCGGCGCCATGCGCCTGCGCGACCGCCATGCCCTCGTGCACGCGCCCGGCGCCGAAGGCGGCGGCGGCGTAGGACACCATCGCCGCACGGGTGGCGACGTCGGGCGCGGCGCCGGTCAGCAGCACCAGTTCGGGCGTCGCGCGCGCGCGCAGCCACAGCGCGCCTTCGGCGGCGACCGGGGCGGGCGGCGCCGGGCCGACGCCCTCGCTGCTGAGCGTGAAACCCTCCGGCAGCGCGCCCGCCAGCCGCGCGACCGCCGCATCCGCGCCGCCGGGCCGGGCGGCGCCCGCCTGCGCGTCGGCGGCGGCGAAGCTGGCGCGGGCGCCCTCCAGCCGAAACCGCCCGCCCCGCGCCTGATCCAGCGCGGCGAGCCCGGCCAGCGCCGCCTGGGTCCAGCGCGCGCCAGATGCGGCGTCTGCGGACGCGGCGCCGTCGAGCGCCGCGCATGGCCCGCCCGTCGGGTTGAACGGCGCCAGCGCCTGCGTCAGCTTCGCGGCGCCGTCCGCGTCCGGCGCGGCGCAGGCGCGCAGATCGGCGGCGCCCGCGCGCAACGCGACGTCGAACACCGGCGCGCCCGCCTCCGCCACCGGCGCGGCGAGGTCGAGCGTCACCGTCGCGCCGCCCGCCCGCAGCGCGCGCGCCGACCGCTCGATCGCGATCCGGGCGGTCTCCGACGCAGGCTGACCCGAGACGGCGAAGGCCCCCGGCGCCAGCCTGACCCGGCCCTGCGCCAGATGCGCCGCGGCGGAGACCGCCGCCGCCTCCACCGCGCGCCAGTTCGGCGGATCGCCAGCCTGCAACGCGGCTTGCGCGGCGCTGTCGGTCGGCGCCGCGTCGCCCAGCGCCCCGGCGAGCGCCGTCGCCAGCCGGTCGCGCGCGGCGGCGTTGGGGGCCACGCCGCGCAGCGTCGCGCCATCTGCGGCGCGCAGGATTTCGAGGGCGATCTCGAGGGCGATCTCTGGCGCGGCCTGCGGCGGGTCGTCCGGTGCGGCGGCGGGCGCGGTCGTCGCCGTCACGGTGATCGCCGCGTCGATCGTGGCCAGCGGCGCGGCGGCGCGCGCGGCGGCCAGCGCCGCCGCCGCCGTCGCCGCATCGGGCGCCGCGCCGCTCAGGCGCGCGGCGAGCCCGTCAACCTCGATCCTGAGCCAGTCATGGCCGTCAACCTCGGCCATGCGCGCCAGCCGGGCGAAGGCGCGGTGCTCGATCGCGCCCGACGCGGCCCAGCCGAACGCCGCCGCGCCGAGCAGCGCGAGCGCGAGCGGGGGCAGGAGCGGCGCGCGGTGGCGCATCTGGGCGGGTCTCCGGTCGTTGGGCGCAAAGCGGTTTCGCCGCACGCGGCGGCGCTGTCAATCTGCGCCGGTTGCGGGCGGCGGCGCATCGGGGTTAGCTGGCGTCGCCCGCGCCCGCGCCGGGCCTTGCAGGACGCCTTGCGCATGACCCTGACGCCGCCGCCGCAGTTCTTCAACGCCTATGCGCAGGGCTTCGCGCGCTGCGCGGTCGCCGCGCCCCTGGTGCGGCTGGCCGATCCGGCGCGCAACGCGGGCCGCATCGCGGCGCTGGCGCGCCGGGCGCATGACGCAGGCGCCGCCGTGCTGCTGACGCCGGAACTCGGCCTCAGCGGCTACGCCATCGACGATCTGCTGCATCAGGGCGCGCTGCTCGACGCGGTGGAGGCGGCGATCGCGCGGTTGGCGGAGGAGACCGCCGCGCTGCGCCCGCTGATCGTGGTCGGCGCGCCGCTGCGGCTGGCGGGACGGCTGCACAACTGCGGCGTCGCGCTGCACCGGGGCGCGGTGCTGGGCGTGGTTCCGAAAAGCTATCTGCCCAACTACCGCGAGTTCTACGAGCCGCGCCACTTCGCCCCCGCCGCCGACGCCGTGGCGGACGCGATCCGCATCGCCGGCCGCATGGCGCCATTCGGAACCGATCTGCTGTTCGCCGCCGAGGATCTGCCCGATTTCGTGCTGGCGCTGGAGGTCTGCGAGGACGTCTGGACGCCGATCCCGCCCTCCGCCCGCGCGGCGATGGCCGGGGCGACGGTGGTCGCCAACCTCTCCGCCTCCAACGCCGTGGTCGGCAAGGCGGACTATCGCCATGCGCTGTGCCGCGTCACCTCCGCCCGGCAGGTCTGCGGCTATCTGTTCTCGGCGGCGGGCAAGGGCGAATCGACCACCGATCTGGCGTGGGACGGTCAGGCGGTGATCTACGAGAACGGCGAGATGCTGGCCGAGGCGGCGCGGTTTTCCGACGACGCGCAGTTGATCCTCGCCGATGTCGATCTGGAGCGGCTGCAGGCGGAGCGGATGCGGCTGGGCAGCTTCTCCGCCTGTGCGCGCGCCAACCCGCCCCCCGCGCCGCTGCGCCGCGTCGCGTTTCGCCTCGACCCGCCGCGCGCGGGCGACATCGGCCTGATGCGCGAGACGCCGCGCTTTCCCTTTGTCCCCGACGACCCCGCGCGGCTGGATGAGCGCTGCTACGAGGCCTACGCGATCCAGACCGACGGCCTGCGCCAGCGGCTGGAGGCGTCGGGCGTCGGCAAGGTGGTGATCGGCGTCTCGGGCGGGCTCGATTCGACGCAGGCGCTGCTGGTGGCGGCGCAGGCGATGGAAAGGCTGGGGCGGCCGCGCAGCGACATTCTCGCCTTCACCCTGCCCGCCTTCGCCACCTCGGCGCAGACCAAGTCCAGCGCCTGGGCGCTGATGCGCGCGCTGGGCGTGACGGCGGCGGAGGTGGACATGACCCCCGCCTGCCGCCAGATGCTCGCCGACATCGGCCACCCGGCGGCGGACGGCGCGCCGCACTACGACATCGCGTTCGAGAACGTGCAGGCGGGCGCGCGCACCGCGTTCCTGTTCCGCGCGGCGAATCATCACGGCGCGCTGGTGCTGGGCACCGGCGATCTGTCGGAGGCGGCGCTGGGCTGGTGCACCTACGGCGTCGGCGACCAGATGAGCCATTACAACGTCAACGCCTCGGCGCCCAAGACGCTGATCCAGCACCTGATCGCCTGGGTGGCGGCGCGCGATCTGTTCGGGGCGGCGGTGTCGGACGCGCTGCGCGCGATCCTCGCCACCGAGATCTCACCCGAGCTGATCCCCGGCGACGGCGCCGCGCCCGCCCAGCGCACCGAGGATGTGGTGGGGCCTTACGCGCTGCAGGATTTCACGCTCTACCACATCACCCGCTACGGCCTGCGGCCCTCGAAGGTGGCGTGGCTGGCGTGGATGGCGTGGCGCGACGCCGAAGCCGGGCGCTGGCCCGGGGGCGTGCCGCCGGAGCGGCGCATCGCCTATGACCTCGACGAGATCGCGCGCTGGATGCGGGTGTTCCTGCGCCGGTTCTTCGCGACCAGCCAGTTTAAGCGCTCCGCCATGCCCAACGGCCCCAAGATCAGTTCCGGCGGGTCGCTGTCGCCGCGCGGCGACTGGCGCGCGCCCAGCGACGCGGGGGCCGGCGCCTGGCTGGCGGAGCTGGACGCGGCGCTCGGGTTGGCGTCAACTTCCGATTGAGAGATGTTAACCGCAACAATTCACGATACATTCAGGAAGTCGGCGTTAGCCTGCGCTGGTCAGGTCGAGAGCGACCCGGGAGAGCGATGGTGGGACCGCGCGCCACTCTGGCGGAGCTTGCAGACGCGCTGAACGCCGCAGGCGTCGGCGTTTATGTGTATGAAGGCGCCAAGGGCGCCCAGCGCTGGCTGTCCGGGGCCGGGCGCTTCACTGCGGCCGCGCCGGGGGCCGCGCCGGGGGCCGCGCCGGGCGCCGAGGCGCTGCGCGACGCCGCGCCGGGCGAGGCGCGGCGGCTTGGGGCCGCGCATCTGGTGCGGCTGCAGGATTGCCCCGACGGCGCGCCGCGCTTCATGGGCGTGCTGCGCGCGGCGGACGGCGTGGACGGGCCGGAGGGCGGCGGGGCGCTGGGCCGCCCGTCCGGGCGCGGCGCGCTGCAGGCGCATCTCACCCATCTGGCGGAGACGCTGCCGCCCGAGACGCCGGTCGCCTGCTGCGTGTTCGGCATCGACGACATGCGCGAGTTCAGCCGGGTCTATGGCTATGACGCGGGCGCGGCGCTGGCGCAGCTGGTGGGCGAGCGGCTGGCGCGCGCGCTGCCGCCCGACGCCGCCATCGCGCGGGTCGGCGGCGCCAAGTTCGCCGCCGCCATCGTCGGCGACGACGCGCGCGCGTTTCGCGAGCGCGCGGGCCGCGTCGCCGCGGAGATCGCGCACGGCGCCTTTGACGTGGGGTTCGGGCCGGTCTCGGTGACGCTGTCGATCGGCGCGGCGGTGGCGTCGGCGACGGCGCTGGCCTCACCCGAGCCGTTCGACGCCGCGCTGGCCGCGCTCGACGAGGCCTGCGGCGAAGCCGACGGTGGCGTTTTCGTCGCCGACGCCGCCGTTGACGACGCGCGCGCCAGCCCCGGCGCGATGCGCGACGGCGCCCGCGCGGTGATGCGCGCGCTGGAGAGCGACCGTATCGCGCTGGCGTTCCAGCCGGTGGTCTCGGCGCAGCCGCCCTATGGCGTCGCGTTTCGCGAGTGCCTCGCGCGCCTGCAGGACGAAAGCGGCAAATGGATCGCCGCCGGGGCGTTCCTGCCCAAGATCGAGCGGCTCGATCTGGTGGCGGCGCTCGACCGGCGGGTGCTGCGGCTGACCGTCGAGGCGCTGCGCGCGCACCCTACCGAGCGGCTGTCGGTGAACGTCTCGGCGCGCACCACCCGCGACCGGGCGTGGATGCGCGACCTCAAGGCCGCCGCCGCCGCCAACCCCGGCTGCGTCGAGCGCATGATCGTGGAGCTGACCGAGAGCGCCGCCGTCGTGGACGCCGAGCGGACGCGAAAATTTCTCGACGAGGTGCGCGCGCTGGGCGCCGCCATCGCGCTCGACGATTTCGGCGCCGGCTATTCGTCGTTCCGCCATGTCCGCGACTTCCGCCCGGACTGGGTGAAGATCGACGGCGGTTTCGTGCGCGGCGTCGCCAACGACCCCGACAATATGCTGTTCGTCGACACCCTTGTCGGCATCGCGCGCAATTTCGACATGGCGACGGTGGCGGAGTTCGTCGAGACCCAAGCCGACGCCGACACGCTGCTGGCGCTGGGCGTGGACTGCCTGCAAGGCTATCGCTTCGGCGCACCCGACCTTGCGCCGCAGTGGCGCACGCCGGAGAGCGATGTCGCGGACCAGACCGCCGAGGGCAAGGCGGGCGGCGAAGGCTGACGCGCGCCGCCCTGCGTCAGGTTCCCTTGGCGATCTTGTCGAGTTGCTGCTGCATGTCGATCAGCCGCTCCTTCAGTGCCTTGATTTCGTCGTCGGCGGGCGCGGCGGGCTTTGCGCTGTCGGGCTTCTCCTCCGGCTTGCTCTTGCCCGCATCGGTCTTCAGCGCGGCGTAGGGCGAGAACAGCGTCATCGCGCGCTGGAACCACTCCATGTTGGTGCGCGCCATCGCCTCGAAGCCCATCAGCGCGGGGTTGGCGCCCAGCGTGACGCGCATCTGCTCGCGCATCTTCTCCTGATTGCGGGCGAAGGTCTCCATCGAGGCCTCGAGATACCCCGGCACGAAGCCCTGCAGCGTGTCGCCGTATAGCCGGATGATCTGGCGCAGGAAGGTCGCGGGCAGCAGGCTCTCGCCCTTGGCTTCCTCCTCGAAGATGATCTGGGTCAGCACGCTGCGGGTGATGTCCTCGCCAGTCTTGGCGTCGAACACGACGAAGTCCTCGCCGTCGCGCACCATGGCGGCCAGATGATCCAGCGTCACATAACTGCTCTTGGCGGTGTTGTAGAGCCGCCGATTGGCGTATTTCTTGATGGTGATGGGCGCCGGTTTCGCGGCGTCTGATCCGTCCATGGCTGCAAGCTCCGGCGCGCGGCGTCTCGCCGCTTCATCCGTGATGGTAACGCCGTGCGGCGCGGCGCCGCAACCGCGATTTCGCAGGCGCGGCGCCGCGATACGTCGCTGGGCGCGCGCATCAGGCTTTGTTAAGGTGCCTCGCCGCGCGCCGACAAAGACCGGCGCCGCGAGGGGGATGCAAGGGAAGTCACCATGACCAATGTCGTCATCGCTTCGGCCGCGCGCACGCCGGTCGGCTCATTTAACGGCGCTTTCGCCGCCACTTCGGCGGTGGAGCTCGGCGTCGCCGCCGTCAAGGCGGCGCTGGCGCGCGCGGGGGTCGCGCCAGAGGACGTGTCGGAGACGATCCTTGGCAACGTGCTGACGGCGGGGCTGGGCCAGAACCCCGCGCGCCAGACGCATATCAACGCGGGGCTGCCGATCGCCGCCTCCGCCTTGACGGTGAACCAGGTGTGCGGCTCGGGCCTGCGCGCCGTGGCGCTGGGCGCGCAGCACATCCTGCTCGGCGACGCCGACATCGTGGTGGCCGGCGGGCAGGAGAGCATGTCGCTCAGCCCCCATTGCGCCCATCTGCGCGCGGGAACCAAGATGGGCGACGTCAGCTTCATCGACACGATGATCCGCGACGGCCTGTGGGACGCCTTCAACGGCTATCATATGGGAACCACAGCGGAAAACGTCGCGCGCCAGTGGCAGCTGACCCGCGATGAGCAGGACGCCTTCGCGGTGGCCAGCCAGAACAAGACCGAAGCCGCGCAGAAGGCGGGCAAGTTCCGCGACGAGATCGTTCCGGTCACCCTCAAGACCCGCAAGGGCGAGGTGACGGTCGAGAACGACGAGCACCCCCGCCCGGGCGCCACGCTGGAGGCGATGGCCAAGCTGCGCCCGGCGTTCAGCAAGGACGGTACGGTGACGGCGGGCAACGCCTCGGGCCTCAACGACGGCGCCGCCGTGACGATCCTCATGACCGAGAGCGAGGCGAAGCGGCGCGGGATCACGCCGCTGGCGCGCATCGCTTCCTACGCCACCGCCGGGGTCGATCCGTCGATCATGGGCGCCGGGCCGATCCCCGCCAGCCGCAAGGCGCTGGAGAAGGCGGGCTGGAAAGTTGGCGATCTCGATCTGGTCGAGGCCAACGAGGCGTTCGCCGCGCAGGCCTGCGCGGTGAACCGCGACATGGGCTGGGACCCGTCGATCGTCAACGTCAACGGCGGCGCCATCGCCATCGGCCACCCCATCGGCGCGTCGGGATGCCGCATCCTCAACACCCTGCTGTTCGAGATGCAGCGCCGCGACGCCAAGAAGGGGCTGGCCACGCTGTGCATCGGCGGCGGCATGGGCATGGCGCTCTGCGTCGAGCGAGACTGACCGCGCGCGGGGCGCCGCAGCGCCCCGCGTTCTTTTTTGTAAAGAAACGCAACTCAGGAGGAGAAACCCATGGCGAGAGTGGCGCTTGTAACAGGCGGGTCGCGCGGCATCGGCGCGGCGATTTCAAAGGCGCTCAAGGCGGCGGGATACACCGTCGCGGCGAACTATGCCGGCAACGACGAGGCGGCGACCGCCTTCAAGGCCGAGACCGGCATTCCGGTTTATAAATGGAACGTGGCCGATTACGAGGCCAGCAAGGCGGGGATCGCGCAGGTCGAGGCCGATCACGGCCCCGTCGAGGTGGTGGTCGCCAACGCCGGCATCACCCGCGACGCGCCGTTCCACAAGATGACGCCCGACCAGTGGAATCAGGTTATCAACACCAACCTGACCGGCGTGTTCAACTCCGTCCACCCGGTCTGGTCGGGGATGCGCGACCGCAAGTTCGGCCGCGTGATCGTGATCAGCTCGGTCAACGGCCAGAAGGGGCAGTTCGCGCAGGTCAACTACGCCGCCACCAAGGCGGGCGACCTTGGCATCGTGCGCTCTCTGGCGCAGGAGGGCGCGCGCGCGGGCATCACCGCCAACGCCGTCTGCCCCGGCTACATCGCCACCGAGATGGTGATGGCGGTGCCCGAGAAGGTGCGCGAGAGCATCATCGCCCAGATCCCCGCCGGCCGCCTGGGCGAGCCGGAGGAGATCGCGCGCTGCGTGGCGTTCCTCGCCTCCGACGACGCGGGCTTCATCAACGGCTCGACGATCTCGGCGAACGGCGCGCAGTTCTTCAGCTGAGCGTTCTTCAGCTGAAGCGCCTTCAGGCGGCGTCCGCGCCGGACGCCGCCGCCACGCTGTCGAAGCCGTCGCGCGCCAGCAGCGCGTCCAGCCCGCGCGCGATGCGGGCGCCAAGGCTGACGCCCTCGTAAATCATGCCGGTATAAAGCTGCACCGCCGACGCCCCGGCGCGGATCTTGGCGTAGGCTGTCTCGGCGCTGTCCACCCCGCCGACGCCGATCAGCGCGACGCGGCCCTGCGTCAGGCGGCGCAGGGTGCGCAGCGCTTCGGTCGAGCGGTGAAACAGCGGGCGGCCCGACAGGCCCCCGGCCTGCGCCGCATGGGGGCCGTGCAGCCCGTCGCGCGCCAGCGTGGTGTTGGTGGCGATGATCGCCGCCAGCCCGTGCGCCTCAGCCAGTTCCGCCACATCGGCCAGCGCGGCCTCGTCCAGCTCCGGCGCGATCTTGAGCGCCAGCGGCGTCTCGCCCGCCGCCTCCCGG
>CAZOZE010000050.1:0-2597 GCA_964584215.1 uncultured Rhodobacterales bacterium | reverse complement strand
ACTTCCTTCAAGGCATGGGTGCAGGCCTTCACGAAAAAGCCCATGAAGCCGAGCTTCACCTTGTGCTTTTTCTCGAACAGTTCCTTGTATTCGTTGCGCAGCGTCATCACGCCGGTCATGTCCACCTCGTTATAGGTGGTCAGCATGGCGGCGGTGTTCTGCGCATCCTTGAGGCGGCGGGCGATGGTCTGGCGCAGGCGGGTCATTCTCACCCGCTTTTCACGCCCGGCGTCCTCGACCGCGACCGGCGCGCGCGGCGCGGGGGCCGGGGCTTCGGCCCGCGCCCCAAGACCGGCGACCGCCTTCAGCACGTCTTCCTTCATGATCCGCCCATCGCGGCCCGTGCCCTGCACGGCGTCGGGCGACAGGCCTGCGTCGGCCATGGCGACCTTGGCGGAGGGCGCATTCTCGACATCGGCGCGCGCCGCTGCGGCGGGGGCGGGGGCGGCTTCGGCCTTGGCCGCCGGTTTCGGGGCGGCGTCCGCCTTGTCCTTCGGCGCGGCCTTGGGCGCGGCGTCGGCGCCTGCGCCCTCCTCGATGGTGGCCAGCAGCGCGTTGACGCCCACGGTTTCGCCCGCCGCCGCGACGTGCTCGGCCAGCTTGCCCGCCACCGGCGACGGCACTTCGACCGTCACCTTGTCGGTCTCCAGCTCGCACAGCATCTCATCGACCGCCACCGCCTCGCCGGGCTGCTTGAACCAGGTCGCCACCGTCGCTTCGGTGACCGATTCGCCCAGCGTCGGCACCCGCACTTCCGTCGTCATGATCTCTCCGTCCCTTGTCTTTCGCCCCGAAACGTCGCCTTACCCCGCCAGCGCGGCGTCCACGAGGTCGGTTTGCTCTTGTTTGTGGCGCGACGCCTGCCCGGTCGCCGGCGAGGCCGACGCAGGCCGCCCGGCATAGCGCGCCCTGTCATGCGCGGCGCCGATGCGGCCGAGCACCCATTCGATGTTCGGCTCGACAAAGGTCCAGCCGCCCTGGTTCTTCGGCTCCTCCTGGCACCAGATGATCTCGGCGTCCTTGAAGCGGCTCAGCTCCTTGGTCAGCGACATCGCCGGGAACGGATAGAACTGTTCGATGCGCAGCAGATAGACGTCGTCGAGGCCGCGCGCGTCGCGCTCCTCCAGCAGGTCGAAATAGACCTTGCCGGAGCAGATCACCACGCGCCGGATCTGGTCGTCGGGTTTCAGCGCAACGCTGCTGGTCCCCATCTGCGCGTCGTCCCACAGCACGCGGTGAAAGCGCGACCCTTCCGCCAGCTCGGCCAGTGTCGAGACGCAGCGCTTGTGGCGCAGCAGCGATTTCGGCGTCATCAGGATCAGCGGCTTGCGGAAGCTGCGGTGCATCTGGCGGCGCAGGATGTGGTAATAGTTGGCGGGCGTCGTGCAGTTGGCGACGATCCAGTTGTCCTCCGCCGACAGTTGCAGGAACCGCTCCAGCCGCGCCGATGAATGCTCCGGCCCCTGGCCCTCGAAGCCGTGCGGCAGCAGCAGCACGAGGCCGGACATGCGCAGCCACTTGCGCTCGCCCGAGCTGATGAACTGGTCGATCATGATCTGGGCGCCGTTGGCGAAGTCGCCGAACTGCGCCTCCCACATCACCAGCGCGTTCGGCTCGCTGAGGGAATAGCCGTACTCGAAGCCGAGCACCGCGTATTCCGACAGCATCGAGTCGATCACCTCGTATTCCGCCTGCCCCTCGCGGATGTGGTTGAGGGGATAATACCGCTCCTCGCTCTCCTGATCGACGATGCCGGAGTGGCGCTGGGAGAACGTGCCGCGCGTGCAGTCCTGGCCCGACAGCCGCACCGGCAGCCCCTCCAGCAGCAGCGTGCCGAACGCCAGCGCCTCCGCCGTCGCCCAGTCCACGCCCTCGCCGCTGTCGAACATGGCGCGCTTGGCCTCGAACAGCCGCTCGATGGTCCTGTGGGCGTTGAAGCCCTCCGGGATGGTCGTGAGCGCGCGCCCGACCTCGCGCAGCATCTCCAGCGGCGCCGCGGTTTCGCCGGGCTGATAGTCGCCGGAGGCGCCGCCGAGGTGCTTCCAGCGGCCGTCCAGCCAGTCGGCCTTGTTGGGCTTGTAGTCGCGCCCGGCCTCGAACTCCTCGTTGAGATGCGCCTGGAACGCCGCCTTGGCCTCGCCGATCTCGTCCTGCGCGATCAGGCCTTCCTCGACCAGCCGCTCGGAATACAGCTGCAGCGTGGTCTTCTGCTTCTTGATCGCCTTGTACATCAGCGGCTGGGTGAACATCGGCTCGTCGCCCTCGTTGTGGCCGAACCGGCGGTAGCAGAAGATGTCGATCACCACGTCGCGCTGGAACTTCTGGCGGAATTCGGTCGCCACCTTGGCGGCGTGGACCACCGCCTCGGGGTCGTCGCCGTTCACGTGAAAGATCGGACTGTCCACCATCTTGGCGAGGTCGGTGGGATAGGGCGAGGAGCGCGAGAAATGCGGCGCGGTGGTGAAGCCGATCTGGTTGTTCACCACCACATGGATCGTGCCGCCGGTCTTGTGGCCCTTCAGCCCCGACAGCCCGAAGCACTCCGCCACCACGCCCTGCCCCGCGAACGCCGCGTCGCCGTGCAGCAGCACCGGGAT
>CAZOZE010000049.1:0-5456 GCA_964584215.1 uncultured Rhodobacterales bacterium | reverse complement strand
AAGATGCCCGGCACGATACCGCTGCCGCCAAAGATACATCTGCGACCGTGACAGCCCGTGCCGCCGAGCCGTCGCCTCCGCCCCGTGACCGGGCCGAAAGCTCTCCTCCACAATCCGCCGCTTCTCAGCCAGCGGCCAGCGGCGACGGCGACCGCTGTCGCCCACCGCAAGAACCTCGATCCGTGATCTGTCCGACATGATGAAGACCGTCGTTATGAGTAAGCGCTAAGCGAGCCCCATGGTCGTCGTGCAGCTTGTGATCTGAGATGGTGCATCTCTTCGTTCGCGAGGTGCAGATCGAACGCGATGAACCGCCCTGTCAACGGCGGAGACAAATCCGGCCAAGTGGCGGCGCAAAGCCAGGCCGGTGGTTGGGCGCCAACCGCCATGGCGCGCGCGCCCCGTTGCTGGCGCGCGCTCGGGATAGGCCGGCATCGAGAATCCGCAGGCGGCCGCGCGCTGGACCCGCTCGGCGCCCGTGTCGAACAAGACCTTTCAGGTATGGAAATTCCACCCAATCGGTCTTGGACCCGACGCTTGCTTGGGGTGCATGTTCGGTCTTGCCAGAACGCATGACGGAGACCGAACTCGTGGCCAGGATCGAGCGACTCGAAACCTTCATCGTGGATTTGCCAACGGTCCGTCAGCATGTGCTGTCGATGGCGACAATGCGCACGCAGAGCGTGCTCATCGTCCGCCTGACCGACGCCGACGGCGCGGCAGGCTGGGGCGAGGGCGCCACGATCGGCGGCCTCAGCTACGGCGAGGAGAGCGTCGAGGGCATGAAGCTGGCCATCGACACGTTCTTTGCGCCCGTCATTCTGGGTATGGACGCGCGCCTCATCGGCAAGGCCATGGCGCGGGTTGGCGAAGCCGTTCAGGGCAACATGACCGCCAAGTGCGCCGTCGAGACCGCCTTGCAGGACTTGCTGGCGCGCAGCCTTGGCGTGTCGGTGGCGACGCTTTTCGGCGGCCGCGTGCGCGACCGGCTGTCTTGCGCATGGACGCTGGCCAGCGGCGCGTCCGCCACCGACGCGGCCGAGGCGGTCGAGATGCTCGACCGGCGCCGGCACAACATCTTCAAGCTCAAGATCGGCAAGCGCGCGCTGTGCGACGACATCGCCCACGTCGCGGCGATCAAGCGCGCCGTGGGCGAGCGCGCCAGCGTGCGGGTGGACGTGAACCAGGCGTGGAGTGTGACCGACGCGCGGCGCGCGCTGCCGATGCTGGCCGACGCCGGGTGCGACCTGGTCGAACCGCCGGTGCACAAGCGCCACCTCGCGGCGCTGACGCGGCTGACGCAGGAATTCCCCGTCGCGATCATGGCCGACGAGATCCTGCGCGGCCCGGAGGACGCGTTTCGCGTGGCCGCCGCCGAGGGCGCGGACGTGTTCTCGCTCAAGCTCGCCCAGTCGGGCGGGATCGGCCCTGCGGCGAAAGTTGCGGCGATCGCCGACGCCGCCGGGATCGGCCTCTACGGCGGCACCATGATCGAGACCGGACTCGGAACCGCCGCCGCCGCCCAGCTTTGCGCGACGCTGCCGAGCCTCGCGTGACCGTGCTCAACTACGGCCAGGTCGTGTTCGACGGCGACCCCGAGGCGGCGCGGCGCAGCGCGCTGCTCAAGGAGATTTATCTGGCGAGTTGGGAAGATGCTTGACGTCCGCGCACTGCACGCAGGCTATGGCGAGACGCGGGTGCTGCACGGGCTGTCCCTCGCCGCCAAGCCGGGCCGCGTGACGGCGATCCTGGGCCGCAACGGCGCCGGCAAGTCCACGACGCTCAAGACCATCATGGGCCTGCTGCCGGCGACCGAGGGCGCCATCGCCTTCGACGGCGTGGCGCTGGTCGGAAAGCGACCCTATGAGATCGCCAGGCTCGGCGTCGCCTATGTGCCCGAGACGCGGGACATCTTCCCGTCGCTGTCGGTGCGCGAAAACCTCGAGCTTGCCGCCCGCCGCTTCGCCCGCGCCGACGGCTGGACCATCCCGCGCGTGGTCGAGATGTTCCCCCGGCTCGGCGAGCGGATGAACAACGGCGGCGACCAGCTGTCGGGCGGAGAGCAGCAGATGCTGACGATCGCCCGCGCGCTGCTGATGAACCCCAGGCTGCTGATCCTTGACGAGCCGACCGAGGGGCTCGCGCCGATCATCGTCAAGCTGCTGCACGCCGCGCTCAAGCGGCTCAAGGCGGACGGGCTCGCCATGATCCTTGTCGAGCAGAACTTCGGCTTCGCGACGTCGCTCGCCGACGATGTGCTGGTGATCGGGCGCGGCCGGGTGGTCTGGCATGGCGACGCGGCGGGCATCCGGGGCGATCACGAGGCGCAGGCGAAATGGCTGGGCGTCTGAGCGTCTCACAACTCCTCGACGAGCAGCGCCAGCAGCGCGTCGGTGGTCTCGTTGCGGTCGCCGGTGCGCGTGGTCGCGATGATCGGCGAGGTGGCGTCGGCATCGGCGAGGGACCGGAAAACCACGTCGCGCCGCGATCCGGACACCGCCTCGGGCGTCAGGCAAAGGCCTGCGCCGGAGGCGACCAGACCCAGCGCGGTCTGCAGCTCGCCAGCCTCGACCACGGACTCTATGGTCAGATCGCGGTCGCGGAACAGGGCAAGCACCTGATCGGCGAAGCTTGGCCGCGGCTTTCGAGGGTAGACCACCAGCGGCTCGGCGGTCAGCGCCGCCAGATGCAGCGGCGCGTCGTCGTGCGCCAGCGGCGAGTCGGCGGAGAGCGCCGCCACCAGCGGCTCCTCGCACAGCACGCGTTGCGTCAACCCGATCTGTGAGAACCGCAGCCGCCCGAAACCTATCGCGATGCGCCGGTCGTTGAGGGCGGAAAGCTGCTCCAGCGTCGCCATCTCGATGAGCCGCACGTCGATGTCGGGCCGCGCGGCGCGGAACCGGCGCAGCGCGCGCGGCAGCGCGCCATAGATCGTCGAGCCGACGAAGCCGATGGGAAACGCCACCTTGCGGCTCGACCCCAGCGCGCGGACGCCGGTGCGGATGTCCTCGATCCGATCCAGCACCTGCGTGGCGTGCTCCAGCAGCACCCGGCCCGCCTCGGTCAGCTCCAGCGGCCGGGCGGCGCGCACAAACAACGTAGCGCCCAGCTCCGCCTCAAGCTGAAGGATCTGTCGGCTGAGCGGCGGCTGCGCCATGTTCAGTTTGGCTGCGGCGCGGGTGAAGTTGCGCTCCGCCGCGACAACGTAGAAATAGCGCAGTTGCCGAAGCTCCATCGCTCAGGCCGACGCCGGGCTGTCGTCCGGTCCTGTCGGCGCATGACGCCCGCCGCTGTCCGCGATCCCCATCGAAACCTCCCGCTCCAGACCTGAAAGGTATCAAACCATGTCCGCAACTCCAGCGAAACCCTGCGTCATCTGCGTCGCCATCACCGGCTCGGTGCCACGCAAGGCGCACAATCCGGCGGTGCCGGTCACCATCGCGGAACAGGTGGAGAGCGCACATGAGGCGTTCGAGGCTGGCGCCCGCATCGTGCACGCCCATGTGCGCGACGAGCAGGAGAACCCGGTCTCCGATCCAGAGCGCTTCGCCCGCCTGCTTGAGGGACTTCGGACGCACGTCCCCGAAATGATCGTGCAGTTCTCGACCGGCGGACGCTCCGGCGCGGGGCGCGACCGGGGCGCGATGCTGCGGCTCAGGCCGGACATGGCCTCGCTCGCGGTCGGCTCCAACAACTTTCCGACCCGCGTTTACGACAACAGCCCCGATCTGGTGGATTGGCTGGCGGCCGAGATGCGGACCCATGGCGTCATGCCCGAAATCGAGGCGTTCGATCTCAGCCACATCTTCCAGGCCGTCGCCATGAAGCGCGACGGGCGCATCGCGGCGCCGCTCTACGTCCAGTTCGTCATGGGCGTGAAGAACGCGATGCCGGTGGACAGGCCCAGCTTCGACTTCTTCCGCGCCACGCTGAAGCGGCTCGCGCCCGATGCGGAATGGTGCGCCGCAGGCATCGGCCGCGACCAGCTTGCAGTCAACGAATGGTGCGTCGCAGAGGGCGGCCACGCGCGCACCGGGCTGGAGGACAACCTGCGCCTCGACCGCGACACCCTCGCGCCGTCGAACGCCGCGCTGGTGCGGCGGGTGGCGGCGCTGTGCGAGAAGCACGGCCGCCCGATCGCCACGCCCGCGCAGGCGCGCGCGATCCTTGGCTTGCCGATCCACGCGACGTCATAGGGAAAGCGGCGGGAGACAACATGGCGGCGCGCCGACGCCATCCCGGATGAATTGCAGACGGGCAAGCCCGGACCGCTCTGCAGGCGTTGGCTGGCGCGTCTCCACATCGATGTCCACCCAGCCCTGCGGGCCGTCATCCGCCTTAGGCCGCGCCACCGGCGCGTCCGATCGCGCGCCGCGACCGGCTCCTGTAGTCCCCGACGCCCTGAACCAGGCGATCTTCCAGAGAAAGACCATTAGGAACAAAGACTTGATCCACCACTCGGACTGCGGGTCGCAATACCTGTCGATCACCCGCACCGAGCGGCTGGCCGAGGCCGGGATCGACCCGTCGGTCGGAACCGTGGGCGACAGCTATGACAATGCGCTCGCCGAATGCGTCATCGGCCTGTTCAAGACCGAGGTCACCAACGCCCTCGGGCCATGGAAAACCATGCGCGACGTCGAGTGGCGGATGCTGAAATGGATCGAATGGCGCAACAACCGCCGACTGCTCGCCCCCATTGGCCACATCCCGCCCGCCGAGGCCGAGCAGGCCTGCTTCGCAACCCTAAACACCCTTATCCGCGCCGACTTGCACGAACCATGGCTGGGCTGCGCTGCGGCGGCGCCGGTTGCGCGACACCGTCGGCGCGACGCCGGCGAGCACAGCCGGATGCCGCTTCTGCACGCGCCCGAAGGCCTTCAGCGCCCCGGCGCGGTTGAGGCTGCCGGCCAACAGCACGCCCCAGGGCTTCATCGGCGTCGCGCGGAAGGCGCTGGGTCGGCGGCGCGCGGCAGGGCGCGGCAGCCTTCGATGAAGGGCTTTCCGACATTCAACGGCTCGGGGTGTCAACGGCGCCGACATTCACATGGTGAGCCACGCCGTCGAGCCCCTGGAGCATGTGACGCGGCTTCTCGCGCAGCGTCAGGGGTTGAATGTGCGGTCGCGGAGTGAGAGGGGCTTCATCCCCGCCGATAGCCACGCTGCAAATTCGGCCTCGCCGACATTTCCAGACGCGAGGTTTTCCATCATTTTGACGCCGCCGATGGCGTCAGGGCGAAAGCCGTAGCCATTCAGGCGGAGGAAGGTGACGGCCGTCACGAAGGCCGTGCGCTTGTTGCCGTCCACGAATGCGTGCGCCTTGCAAATGCCGAAGGCATAGGCTGCCGCGATCCGCGCAATTCCGGCATCCGTATAGGCGGCGAGGTTCATCGCGCGGGCGCAGCCCATCTCCAGCAGGGCGATGTCGCGCATCCCGGGCGCGCCGCCATGCCGCG
>CAZOZE010000048.1:0-17541 GCA_964584215.1 uncultured Rhodobacterales bacterium | reverse complement strand
CCGCGCCGTCTCGCCCACCATCCAGCGGTTGACCGGCAGCGCGCAGGATTTCGGGTCGAACGCCGGATCGGGGGCGCAACCGTTGATCTCGGCGAAGCGCGCCGCGTTCCACAGCTTCGTGCCGAAATTGCGATAGCCCTCGACGCGCGCCTCCGACAACCGGATGTCGCGCCCCATCGCCGCCATCGCGGTCAGCGTCATGCGCACCGCATCGGCGCCATACTTGTCAATCAGGTCCAGCGGGTCGATGACGTTGCCGAGCGACTTCGACATCTTCTTGCCGTCCTCGTCGCGCACCAGCGCGTGGACATAGACGGCGCCAAACGGGATCTGCTTCTGGAAGTGCAGCCCCATCATCATCATCCGGGCGACCCAGAAAAAGATGATGTCGAACCCGGTGACCAGCACCGCGCCGGGGTAGTATTTCTTCAGCTCCGGCGTCTCGTCCGGCCAGCCCAGCGTCGAGAACGGCCAGAGCGCGGAGGAGAACCAGGTGTCGAGCACGTCGGGGTCGCGCGTGAGCGTCTTGCCGGGAGCCATCGCCTGCGCCCGCGCTTCGGTCTCGGCGCAATAGGCTGCGCCCTCAGCGTCATACCAAACCGGAATCTGATGCCCCCACCACAACTGGCGGCTGATGCACCACGGCTCGATGTTGTCGAGCCACTGGTAATAGGTCTTGTCCCAGCTCTCCGGCGCAAACTTCGTCCGCCCGTCGCGCACCGCCGCCAATGCAGGCCCCGCCAGCGTCGCGGCGTCCACGAACCACTGATCGGTCAGCATCGGCTCGATGACGACCTTCGAGCGGTCGCCGAACGGCTGCATGATCGCCTTCGCCTCGACCAGCGGCGCGCCGTCCGGGCCGGTCACCGCCAGCCCCTCCGTCGTGATCGCCGCCACCACGCGCTGGCGGCATTCCAGCCGGTCCAGCCCGCGATACTCGTCGGGCACAAGGTTGATCGCGTCGATCTCGGCCTCGGACAACTGCGCGCCGTCGATGATCGCCTGCGCCTTGGCGGCCTGCTGCGCATAGGGCGACCCGTCGGCGCGCATCGCCGCTTTGCTGTCCATCAGGCGATAGCACGGGATGCCGCCGCGCTTCGCCACGGCGTAGTCGTTGAAATCATGCGCGCCGGTGATCTTGACCGCGCCCGAGCCGAAATCGGGGTCGGGATACTCGTCGGCGATGATCGGGATCTGGCGGCGGTGCGCCTTTGGCCCCACCGGGATCTCGCACAGCTTGCCGACAATGGGCGCATAGCGCGCGTCGCCGGGATGCACCGCCACGGCGCCGTCGCCCAGCATGGTCTCGGGGCGCGTGGTGGCGATGGCGATATAGTCACGAGTCTCGCGGAAGGTCTCGTTTCCGTCGGCGTCCTTCTCGACGTAGTCATAGGTCTCGCCGCCCGCCAGCGGATACTTGAAGTGCCACATGTGGCCATCGACTTCGACGTTCTCGACCTCCAGATCCGAGATCGCGGTCTCGAAATGCGGGTCCCAGTTCACCAGCCGCTTGCCGCGATAGATCAGCCCCTCGTCGTAGAGCTGCTTGAACACCCGCAGCACGGCGCGGCTCATCTGGTCGTCGTCGTCGCGGCCCAGCGTGAAGGCGTTGCGCGACCAGTCGCACGACGCCCCCAGCCGCTTGAGCTGGTCGATGATGACGCCGCCGGACTCGTCCTTTTGCCGCCAGACCCGCTCGACGAACTTCTCGCGGCCCATCTCGCGCCGCCCCGGCGCGCCTTCCTTCGCCAGCGCGCGCTCCACCACCATCTGCGTGGCGATACCGGCGTGGTCCTGCCCCGGCTGCCACAGCACGTCGAAGCCTTGCATCCGCTTCCAGCGGATCAGGATGTCCTGCAGCGTGTTGTTGAGCGCATGGCCCATGTGCAGCGAGCCGGTGACGTTGGGCGGCGGGATCACGATGCAGAACGCCTCCGCGCCCGGCCTCGCGTTGGCCCCGGCCCTGAAGCAGCCGGCCTCCTCCCAGCGCGCATAAAGGCGCGGCTCGGCCCCGGCGGCGTCGAAGGTCTTGTCCATGGTCATGCGCGCTGTCCCCGTGATCTTGCGCAGCGGTTTAACGCGCGGGCGCTCAGTGGAAAAGGGCGCCCTACCGCCGCCGGTCGATCTTGGCGGTGAGGTGGATCAGGCTCTCCATGCCGCGCACGCCGTCCATCTCGCCGATCCGGTCGAGGGCGGCGTCGAGCGAAGGCGTGCCGGGCGCGGCGAGCTGGATCGCCATGTCGAAGCGCCCGGCGGTGGTGAACAGCCCCTCGACCTCGCGCATCTTGCCCAGAGCGGCGACGATGGCGGCGGTCATGCGCGGCTCGACCTGGATCAGCACCGTGGCGCGGATCACGCCGGGGTCGTACATGTCGCCGGTCAGGATGGTGTAGCCGCCGATCACGCCGGTGCGCTCCAGCTTCTCCAGCCGCGCCTGGATGGTGGTGCGCGAGACGCCGAGGCGCCGCGCCAGCTCCGCCGTGGGGGTGCGGGCGTCGCGGCGCAGGAAGCGAATCAGCGCGTGGTCGGTCTCATCGAGCGATTGCGTCGTCATAGCGCCATATTAACGGCGATCCGCCGAAAATTGAACTGCGATTTGTCGGATTGAGTGGTCACTTTCGGCAATCCTGCAGCGTATATCCTGCGGGACTGATTGAGTGCATGAGGCATCCGAACCGAAGGGAACCCCCAATCCAATGTCCACGCCCGCCGCGATCTGGCGCTCTCCCGAAGCCTATCTCGCCGCCGAGCGCCCCGATGCGCCGGTGCTGTTCTTCGCACCCGCCGTGCTGACGGCGAGCGCGAAACGGTTTCTCGACGGGTTTCCCGGACTGGTCACTTACGCGGTGAAGGCCAACAGCGAACCGGCGGTGCTGATGACGCTGATCGCGGCCGGGGTGCGCGCCTATGACGTCGCCTCCCCTTCGGAGATCGAGCTGATCCGCCGCCTGTCGCCGGAAGCGGCGCTGCACTACCACAACCCCGCCAAGTCGCGCGGCGAGATCGCCTTTGCGCTCGGCCATGGCGTGCGCACCTTCTCGGTGGACAGCGCCGTGGAACTGGACAAGCTGATCGCGGTGGCCGCCGCCGAGGCCGTTCCCGCCGCGCAGATCGAGATTTCGGTGCGCTTTCGCCTGCCGGTGAAAGGCGCGGCCTACGATTTCGGCTCCAAGTTCGGCGCCGACCCGGAGAAGGCCGCCGCCCTGCTGCGCCGCGCCCGCGCCGAGGGCATGGTGGCGAGCCTCACCTTCCACCCCGGCACCCAGTGCGAGAGCGCGCAGGCCTGGGTCTCCTACATCCACCGCGCGGCGCAGATCGCGGCGGCGGCGGGGGTGACGCTGCATCGGCTGAACGTGGGCGGCGGCTTTCCCGGCGCGCTTTATGGCGAGAGCTTCGATCTGGAGGCGATCTTCGCCGAGATCGGCGCGGCGCGCGACTCGGCCTTCGGCGAAGGCGGCCCGGCGCTGGTGTGCGAGCCGGGGCGCGGCATGGTCGCGGGCTGCATGGCGCTGGCGGCGGGGGTCAAGCTGGTGCGCGAGGACGGCGCGATCTTTCTGAACGACGGCGTCTATGGCGCGCTCGACGAGTTTCCCGTGCTCGGGCGCACCCACAGCTTCCGCGTGATCGACGCCGACGGCGCCCGGCGCACCGGCGCGCCGCGCCCGGCGGTGCTGTTCGGCCCGACCTGCGATTCGATGGACCGTCTGCCCGGCGAGGCGCAAGCGCCCGGCGATGTCGCCGAGGACGATTTCTTCGTGTTCGACGGCATGGGCGCCTATGGCTCGGTGACCGCGACGCAGTTCAACGGCTACGGCGCCCTGCGTTCGGTGGTCGTCTCGCAGCTCTGACGCCTTACTCCCGCGCGCGGCCCTCATCGGCCAGCGCGCGGGCCACTTCCGCCCGGACAAGCTGGGTGATCTGCGCCGTCAGGTTCTGACCGAAGGCGCCGTCGAACTCGTCCCGCAGCACGATGCGGGCGATCTCGACCACCGCAGCCTCGTCCACCGAAAGCGCCGCCTCCGGCGGCTCTCCATCAGGCGACGCTGCGGCGCTTTTCGTCTCCGCAGCGGCGTCCTCATCGAGGATGCGCATCTCCCGCGTCAGGATCAGCACGTCGCCTTCGACATGCGGGACGGGCGCCGCGCGCGCGTCTTCGTCCGCCACGATCCGGCGGATGGATGCGAGGATTTCGGCCATGGCGGCGTCGTTGCGCGGGCGTTCGTCGGTCATGCGCTCACCTCCACAAGCCGGCGCTCAGGGGCGCCAGAACTCCTCCCACTCGGTGTCCTGAGTCTGCGGAAAACCGAAAAACCTCGCGTTGTTCTCCGCGTAATTCACTTCCGGATCATAGGCGGCGACGTTGAGGTTCAGGTCGGCCGCCGTGAGCGCGCCTATCGCGGACAACAGCGCGTAGGCGGCGACATACTCGTTGCGCAGCGAGTCCACCACCCGCACCCGCGCGTCGAGCAACTCCTGCTCGGCGTCGAGCACGTCAAGCGTGGTGCGCGAGCCGACCAGCGCCTCCTCCCGCACGCCGTCGAACGCAAGCTGCGACGCCGCGACCTGCTCGCGCGTCGAGATGATGTTGGCGCGCGCCACCACGAGTTCGCTCCACGCCGCCTCCGCCAACTGCTGGCGACGGCGCGCCTCCACGGTGATGTCGGCCCGCGCCCGGCTGGCGAGCGCCTGCGCCTCCCGCACCCGGCTGTATTGCCTGCCGGACTGATAGAGCGGGATCGTGGCGCGCACGCCGACCTCGGCGTTGGATCGGTCGAAAGTGTCGTTGCTGAACAGCCCGGTGTCGTTATAGCCGACCGACGCCTCCAGAGACACGCGCGGCAGCAGGCCGCCGATTTGAGTCTTGACGTCGCGCGCGGCCGAGGCTTCGTCGAAACGCGCCGCGATGACGTCGGGGTGGTTTTCCAGCGCCATCCGCACGGATTCTTCCCGTGACTGGGGCAAGGGCGGCAACGGCGGCTGACGCGCAAGATTCAGCGGCTCGGCCCCGACAACGGCGCGATAGTTCTGCTTCGAGCGCTCCAGCCGCCCGACCGACACGGAAAGGTTGGTGCGTGATTCGGCGAGACGGGCCTCTGCCTGGCTGACGTCGGTGCGGGTGACCTCGCCGACCTCGAACCGATCCCGCGACGCCCGAAATTCCTCGGAAATGACGCGGACGTTGTTTTCGGCCAGCCGCACGAATTCCTGATCGCGCAGCACATCGACATAGGCCGTCACGGTGTCGAGCAGCACCTGCTGCTCCAGCGAACTGAGCCTTGCGCGCGCGGCGGACACGTCTGCGATGCGGCCACGCACCGAATTCTGCGTCTGCCCGCCGTCATAGAGCGGCTGCGTCAGGTTGACCGAGGCGCTGTAGGGGTCCTCGCTGCCGCCTCGTCCGGCCGAGCCGCCACTGTATTCCGCACGATAATCGAGCGCCGCCCGCACGTCCGGACGCAAGCCAGCGCGCGCCTGGTTGACCCGCTCATCTGTCGCACGCAGCGCCGCGCGCGCGGCGATCAGCGACGGGTTGGTTTCGTAAGCCGACGCGAAAGCCTCGGTCAAGGTGTCGGCGCGCGCCGCAAACGCGGTGAGTCCGACCGCCAGGGCCGCCGCTGCGACGCCTGTCATCAGGCTGGCTATCTTCATCTTGCGCTGTCCCATGTTGATATTTTGCTCAAGACGCTATGCGCATCTCACAGAAGGGCAAGCATAAAACGGCATCTAGAATGCAAAGGTTTTTGCAACGTCGAATCCGGGCAACAGCGGCGCCGAAGCGTCGAACGCCCAGCGCGACGATACGGCGTCGCCCGCGCGGGTGAACACCTGCGCCTTGCCGACCGGCCCCTCCAGCACGATCGCGACCAGACGCCCGCCGTCCTTGAGCTGCGCGAACAGCGCCTCGGCGACCGCTTCCACCGCCCCTTCGACAAGGATCACGTCGTAAGGACCGGCGGCGGGCGCCCCCGCCGCCAGCGGCCCGGTCTCGACGATCACGTTATGCGCGCCCTCCGCAGGGATCAGTTCCGCAGCGTGGGCGGCGAGCGTCTCGTCCTCCTCCAGCGCCACGACGGCGGCGGCGATGCGCGCGGCGACGACGGACGAATAGCCATATCCCGCGCCGACGTCGAGCAGCACGTCGCCCGCGCCGACCTCCGCAGCCTCCAGCATCTTGGCGAAGGTGCGCGCGTCCAGCAGCACGCGCCCCGCCGCCAGCGGAATCTGCGCGTCGGCGTAGGCGACCGCCCGCTGGGCGCGCGGCGTGAACTTTTCGCGCGGCACGTCGAGCATGGCGGCGATGATGGCGAAGCGCGTCACATCGGAGGGGCGCACCTGGCTGTCCACCATCGCCTCGCGCGCCTTGCTGAAATCGATCATGCCGCCCCGCCCCCGCTTGCGCCGCGCAACCGCGCGCGGCTACGCAAGCAGGTGCCACATCGCGCGGGCGCGATCAACGGCGCGCTGCGCCGCAGCACACTCAGCGCCAGAGGCGGTCGCCCTCCGTCGCCTCCATCCCCGCATACAGCGCGGCGACCTGCGCGCCATAGCCATTGAACAGCTGCGTCGGGATGCGCTCGCCGCCGCCCAGCACCTGCTCCGTCGCCTGGCTCCAGCGCGGATGGTCAACCTTCGGGTTCACGTTGGCCCAGAAGCCGTATTCGGCGCTCTGCAAGCCCTCCCAGAAGCTCACCGGGCGCGCCTCGACAAACGAGATGCGGGTGATCGACTTGATCGACTTGAAGCCGTATTTCCACGGCAGGTGCAGCCGGATCGGCGCGCCGAACTGGTTGTGCAGCCGCTTGCCGTAGGCGCCGACCACCATGAACGCCAGCTCGTTGGTCGCCTCGGCGATGGTCAGCCCCTCGACGTAAGGCCACGGATACCAGTGCTGGCGCTGGCCGCGCGCCGTGTCGGGGTCGAGGAAGGTCTCGAAGCGCACGAATTTCGCCGACGCCAACGGCGCGGCCTTCTCCACCAGCGCCTTGAGCGGAAAGCCGATCCACGGCGCCACCATCGACCACGCCTCGACGCAGCGGTGGCGGGAGACGCGCTCCTCGACCGGCATCTGTGCGATCAGGTCGTCGGTGGCGATTTCAAACGGTTTTTCGACGAGGCCATCGACCTTGACCGTCCAGCCCTCGGTCTTCAGCGCCTCGGCGGCGGCGTAGATCTGCTTGTGGCTGCCGAACTCGTAGAAGTTGTTGTATTGCGCGTTGAGCTTTTCCGGCGTCGCCGGGCGCCCCGCATCGGCGTAGGCGGGGTTGGCCGTCACCGGCGCGGGCCACGCCGCAGGCTCCGCCGCCGCCAGCGCGCCGCCCGCGCCGATCATTGCGGTGCCCGCGCCGAGGCTCATACCCCGCAACACGGCGCGGCGATCGAGAAACACCGATTCCGGCGTGACCGCGCGCTCGGGGATGGCCCAGTCGGGCCGGTGGATGACGTTCATGCCGCGCTCCCATGTGATATTTCAACAGCCACATAGGACGCAGGGACTGCGCGATCCATCACGATCGCGTCAGCCCTCCACCCACGCGGCGCGCGGGACGCCCTGAAGGTGCAGCAGCGCGGTGAGGTCGGCGTGGTCGATGCGCGCGTCCGCCGCCTCGGCCAGCGCCGGTTTCGCGCGATACGCAACACCCAGCCCCGCCGCCGCCACCATCGCCAGATCGTTGGCGCCGTCGCCCACCGCCGCCGCCCCGCCAGGCGCGCATCCGGCCCCGGCGCACAGCGCCTCTAGCGCCGCCAGCTTGGCCGCGCGCCCGAAGATCGGCGGGATCACCGCGCCGGTCAGCTTGCCGTCGCGGATCTCCAGCGTGTTGGCGCGGTGCTCGGCGAAGCCCGCCGCCGCGGCCACCTGCCGGGTGAAGAAGGTGAAGCCGCCCGACAACAGCGCGGTGGCCGCGCCGCGCGCCGCCATGGTGCGCGCCAGCGTCGCCGCGCCGGGGTTGAGGCGCACGCGGCTTGCATGCACCCGCTCCAGCGCGGCCGTCTCCAGCCCTTTCAGCAGCGCGACGCGGGCGGTCAGCGCGGCCTCGAAATCCAGCTCGCCGCGCATCGCCGCTTCGGTGATCGCGGCGACCTGCGGCTTCAGCCCCGCCATGTCGGCGATCTCGTCGATGCACTCCACGCCGATGATGGTGCTGTCCATGTCGGCGACCAGCACGCGCTTTTCGCGGCCTTCGGCGGCGACGATGTTGGCGTCCACCGCCGCGCCCTCCAGCGCCGCGCGCGCCGCCGACAGCCGCGCGGGGTCGGCGTCGGGCAGGTCGGCCTCGACCGCCCTCGCCTCCAGCCGCCGCAGCGCCCCGGCACCCGCCGCGCGCGCGGCGGCGCCGGCCAGCGCATCGGACAGAACGCCCGCCGCCGTCAGCACCAGCAAATGGGTCATGGCCGGCGCGGCGTCGCTGCTGGCGCAACGGCGGCCCCGGGCGCGCGCCGACGCCCCGGCCAGCCCGCGCGACGGCGTCCGCAAGGCCCCGGCGCGCGGGCCGGGGTTGCGCTGAAAACCGGCACGCGCCCGCCTCAGACCGCTTCGGCGCGCGGCGCGGCGGCGGTCTTGTCCAGCTCCTCGGCCACAAGGAACGCCAGCTCCAGCGCCTGAGAGGCGTTCAGGCGCGGGTCGCAGGCGGTGTGGTAGCGGCTGGACAGGTCGGCCTCGGCCAGATTGTGCATCCCGCCCAGACATTCGGTGACGTTCTTGCCGGTCATCTCGACATGCACGCCGCCCGCATGGCTGCCCTCGGCGGCGTGGACGGCGAAGAACTCCCGCACCTCCGCCAGCACGCGGTCGAAGGGGCGGGTCTTGTAGCCGTTGTCGGACTTGATGGTGTTGCCGTGCATCGGGTCGCAGGACCAAACGACCGCGCGCCCCTCGCGCTCGATCGCGCGGATCCAGCCCGGCAGATGATTCGCCACCTTGCCCGCGCCGACGCGCACGATCAGCGTCAGCCGACCGGCCTCGTTGGCGGGGTTCAGCCGGTCGATCAGCCGCAGCAGATCGTCCGCCGCCAGCGTCGGGCCGCATTTCAGCCCCAGCGGGTTCAGCACGCCGCGGCAGAACTCGACATGGGCGCCGTCGAGCTGGCGGGTGCGGTCGCCGATCCAGATCATGTGGCCCGACCCCGCGACCCACTTGCCGGAGGTCGAGTCGAGCCGGGTCAGCGCCTCCTCATACTGCAACAGCAGCGCCTCATGGCTGGTGAAGAAGCTGACGCCGTGCAGGGCGGTGTTGTTGGAGGGGTTCACGCCGCAGGCGTCCACGAAGCTGAGCGAGGACGAGATGCGCTCGGCCAGCGCCTGATACTTCTCCGCCTCGGGCGACCCTTGGGTGAAGCCCAGGTTCCACGACGCCACCCGGTGCAGGTCGGCGTAGCCGCCTTGCGCGAAGGCGCGCAGCAGGTTCAGCGAGGCGGCGCTTTGCAGATAGGCCTGCAACATCCGGTCGGGGTCGGGCGTGCGCGCCTCGGGCGTCGGCAAGTCTGCGTTGATGATGTCGCCCTTGTAGGAGGCCAGCTCCAGATCGCCGACCTTCTCGGTGGGCGCGGAGCGCGGCTTGGCGAACTGGCCCGCCATGCGCCCGACCTTCACCACCGGCTTTTTCGCCGCATAGGTCAGCACCACCGCCATCTGCAGCAGCACGCGAAACGTGTCGCGGATGCTGTCGGCGCCGAATTCGGCGAAGCTCTCGGCGCAGTCGCCGCCCTGCAGCAGGAACGCCTCGCCGCGCGCCACCGCCGCCAGCCGCCGGGTGAGGTTGCGCGCCTCGCCTGCGAACACCAGCGGCGGATAGCTGGCCAGTTTGCGCTCGACCGCGCCGAGACGGGCCGCATCGGGATAATCCGGCAGCTGCTGCGCCGGTTTGCTCCGCCAACTCGCCTTGTCCCACGCTTGCGCCATGTCACGCCTCCCTCGCAATCCTCGCGCCCGTTTACCGCGCGCCGCGCCCGGGCGCCAGTTGCGCGAAGCCCCCGCGCGGCAGGGTCGCAGCTTGACGGCGCCGCAGTCCTGCCCTCACCTGCGGCCATGAGCGATGCGGACGCAGAACGGCGGACGGCGGCGGCGGTGGAGACGCGGGCCTATGTGTTCCTGCTGGCGCCGCAGTTCTCGCTGATCGCCTTCGCCGCCGCCATCGAGCCGCTGCGGCTGGCCAACCGGCTGGCGGGCGCGCAGCTCTACGGCTGGCGGCTGGCGGCCGAGGGCGGCGGTGAGGCGATGGCGTCTTGCGGCGCGCTGCTGCGCGTCGATGGCGGTCTCGACGCGGTTGCGCGCGGAGCGACCATCGTGGTCTGCGGCGGGACGGACGCGCATCTGGCCGCCACCCCGGCGGTGCTTGGCTGGCTGCGGCGGGAGGCGCGCATGGGCGCGCATCTGGGCGCGGTGTGCACCGGCGCGCATATTCTGGCGCGCGCCGGGCTGCTGACCGGGCGGCGCTGCACCATCCACTGGGAGAATCGCGCCGCCTTCGCCGAGGATTTCCCCGACATCGACGTGACCGGGCGCGTGTTCGAGATCGACGGCGACCGGATGACCTGCGCGGGCGGCGCGGCGGCGGCGGACATGATGCTGGCGGTGATCGCGCGCGATCACGGGCCGGGGCTGGCGCGCATGACCGCCGACCAGATGATCATGGCGCCACTGCGCTCGGAGGCCGACGAACAGCGCCTCTCCGCCCCCGCCCGCATCGGCGCGCGCAACCCGCGCCTGTCGGCGATCATCGAGCGGATGGAGGCCTGTCTGGAGGAGCCGGTCAGCCCGGCGGCGCTGGCGCGCGACGCGGGCATGTCGGTGCGCCAGCTCGAGCGGCTGTTCCGCCGCTACCTAAACCGCAGCCCCAAGCGCCATTACATGCAGCTGCGGCTGGAGAAGGCGCGCACCCTGCTGTTGCAGACCGGCATGAGCGTGATCGACGTGGCGATGGCCAGCGGCTTCACCTCGCCGTCGCATTTTTCGAAATGCTATCGCGCCCAGTTCGGCCGCACCCCCTATCGGGAGCGCGGCGAGCCGGACAGCCGAGAGCGCGGCTAAGTCAGTCGCCGCGCCCTCGGTCGCCGCGCCCTCAGTCGTCCAGGACCGGCAACTTGTGGGCGATGCCCTTGTGGCAGTCGATGCAGGTCTTGCCCTGCTCGATGCCCTCCTGCATCTTTTCTGCTGCGCGCGGCGTCTGCTTGTGAAAGTCCATCGCCGCAAAGCTGTGGCAGTTGCGGCATTCGCGCGAGTCACGCGCCTTCATGCTCGCCCAGACGTGCTCGGCCAGCTCCAGCCGCTTTTCCTCGAACTTCTCCGGTGTGCTGATCGTGCCCATCACGTGATGATAGACTTCGTTCGACGCCTGTATCTTGCGGATCACCTTGGCGGTCCAGTCCTTTGGCACGTGGCAATCCGAACAGATTGCGCGCACGCCGGAGGCGTTCTTGTAGTGGACCGATGTCTTGTATTCCGCGTAAGGCCCGCTCTCCATCTCATGACACGAAATGCAGAATTCCAGCGTGTTTGTCTCCTCCATGACGGTGTTGAAACCGCCCCAGGCGATCACGCCCGCGCCACCGCCGACAATGAAAATCGCCGCGAGACTCCACTTCGCGGAAGGCCGCCACAGCACCCGCCACAGGCGGCGCAACCGGCCGCCGTTTTCACCCGTATCCGACATGAACTTCCCCTCAGAGCCCTCCATGGCGCAGGTCGCGCCATGGAGGGGCTTGTTGTTAGCGCGGCAGCGTCGGGAGGTGCGCGACGATGTCCGCCGCCACCTGATGATCGAGCGCACGCAGCGCAGGCATCGCCTCGCCGGGCTGGCCGTTCATCACCTTGTGCAGCATCTCGACCGCGTTGCCCGCGACCGCCCCCAGCGGCGGCGCCGTGCTGATCTTCTTGCCGTCCTTGCCATGGCATCCGGCGCACACGGTGTTGAAGTAGATCTCGCCCTGCGCGCCATCGCCGTTGGGCTTGCCGTCGGCCAGCATCGGCGCATAGTCGATCTGCCCTGCGGTGACGAACAGCGCCAGATCGGCGAGATCGGCGTCCGACAGCATCTCCTCGGTATAGGCGTGCGCGCCGCGCATGGCGGTCGCGATCGCCGCCGGGTCTGCCCCCGCCGCGCCGGTCAAGCCGATGATGCCGGTGAAGTGCTTGCCCTTGGCGTAGGCGCCGTCCTTGCCCTTCAGATCCCAGCCGTGGCACTCCTTGCAGCGCCACGAATTCGCGCCGTCGTACTTGCCCGCCTCGTTGGCGTAGAGCGGATGATTGCCGGTCGGCTCCGGCGCCTTGTTCTCGGCCCACCACTTGTCATAAAGCCGCGCGCCGCGCGCCGTCGCCGACACGTCCTCCGCCGCCGCCGCGCCGCCCAGCAGCACAAGCGCCGCCGCGCACGCCTGCGCGATCATCGTTGACCGTTTCATCAGCACTCTCCCCCTCGATATCTCGAACCAGGCTTGGTCAGCCATGATCCCAACTAACGCCTTTGCAGCGGGCGATACTTTGCGCTGGATCAAACGGCGTCCAATGACCGGCCAGATCGGGGGCGGTTAAATTGTCGCGGAACCCGTTCCGCCACCGACTTACGGAACAATTCCTTAAGTGAATTGCGAAAAATTGACACAATATCAGATTTGCGCCCCAGAATCGCCCAAGTCGTCAGGCGCCGCGCAGCGGCTCCACATACTGCATCGCCATGTCCCACGGAAAATATATCCAGGTGTCCTGGCTGACTTCGGTGATGAAGGTGTCCACCAGCGGGCGGCCCTTGGGCTTTGCATAGACGGTGGCGAAATGGGCGCGGGGATAGAGCGCGCGCGCCACCTCCAGCGTGCGGCCGGTGTCCACCAGATCGTCGATCACCAGCACGCCGTCGCCGTCGCCGACCAGCGCCTTGTCCGGGGATTTCAGCACCGTCGCCTCGGCCTGATCCTTGTGGGCGTAGGATTTTACGCAGATCGTGTCGATCACGCGGATGTTGAGCTCCCGCGCCACGATCGCCGCAGGCACCAGCCCGCCGCGGGTGATGGCGACGATGGCGCGCCAGCCGCCCTCCCTGCCCGGCCCCTGATGGTCGAGCCGCCACGCCAGCGCCTTGCTGTCGCGGTGAACCTGATCCCACGAGATATGAAAGCCCTTCTCGTAGGAGTTGCTCATGCCCCGCGCCCCCGCGTCACGTCGATGTCGGGCGCGTCCTCGGCCTTCATGCCGACGACGTTGTAGCCGCAATCGACGTGGTGGCATTCGCCGGTGACGCCGGAGGCGAGGTCGCTCAGCAGATACATGCCCGCCTTGCCGACATCCTCCTGCGTCACATTGCGCCGCAGCGGCGAGTTCAGCTCGTTCCACTTCAGGATATAGCGGAAATCGCCGATGCCCGAGGCCGCCAGCGTCTTGATCGGCCCCGCCGACAGCGCGTTGACGCGGATGCCTCGAGGCCCGAGGTCCATCGCCATGTAGCGCACCGAGCATTCCAGCGCCGCCTTGGCGACGCCCATCACGTTATAGTGCGGCATCACCCGCTCGGCGCCGAAATAGGTCAGCGTCAGCATCGACCCGCCGTCGCCCATCAGCTTCTCCGCCCGCTGCGCGACGGCGGTGAAGCTGTAGCAGGAGATGTTGAGCGACATCTGGAAGTTGGCGAGCGAGGTGTCCACATACCGGCCCTTCAGCTCTGCCTTGTCGGCGTAGGCGATGGCGTGGACCACGAAATCGAGCCCGCCCCAGGCCTGCGCCACCGCCTCGAACACCGCATCGACCGAGGCCATGTCGGTCACGTCGCAGGGCAGCACGAGGCGGGAGCCGACGCTGGCCGCCAGCGGCTCGACCCGCTTCTTCAGCGCGTCGCCCTGATAGGTGAACGCCAGTTCCGCGCCCGCGTCGCGGCAGGCCTGCGCGATCCCCCAAGCGATCGACTTGTCGTTGGCGACCCCCATGATCAGGCCACGCTTGCCCGCCATCAGCCCCGAAGCGTCGCCCATCATGGCCCCTCGCGTTTCTGTATTTTGGTTTCGAGGGGATAGGGTAATTGCGCGCCCCCTTCAAGCCTTGCGCCCGCCGGTTGCAAGCTTTCGCGCACGGCTTATCTTCGCCCCATCGGTTCGGGGGAGCGATCATGGGCGACGCGCGCGACGGCATCTTTGCGGGGGACGATCCGTTCGGGATTGCGCGGCGCTGGCTGGCGGAGGCGACGAAAAGCGAGCCGAACGACCCCAACGCCATCGCGCTGGCCACCGCCAACGCCGACGGCGCGCCGAACGTGCGCATGGTGCTGCTCAAGGACATCGAGGGCGCCAGCCCCGGCGGCGCGTTCGTGTTCTATACCAATTTCGAGAGCGCCAAGGGGCGCGAGCTGGCCGCAAACCCGCAGGCGGCCTTCGTGCTGCACTGGAAATCGCTGCGCCGACAGCTGCGCGCGCGCGGGCCGGTCGAGTTCGTCGATGACGCGACCGCCGACGCCTATTACACCTCCCGCGCCTACCAGAGCCGCATCGGCGCCTGGGCCTCGGCGCAGTCGCGCCCGCTGGAGAGCCGGGGCGCCCTGCTGGCCGAGGCGGCGCGCATCGCCGCGCGCCACCCGATCAGGCCGCCGCGCCCGCCGCACTGGGGCGGCTACCGCATCCGCCCGCTGGAGATCGAGTTCTGGGCCGACGGCCAGTTCAGGATGCACGACCGTTTTCGCTGGACCCGCGCCGACACCGGCGCGGACGACTGGGCGGTGACGCGGCTCAACCCATAGCGCGGGGTCGCGAACCTGCGTGCGCAGCAACGGCGCCTGCGATTGGCGCGGTCCCGCGCTGGTTGCGTCAGACCAGGCTCAGCGCCGCCGCGCCGACCGCCAGCGTCGCCGCATGGACCAGCGCGACGCGCACGCCCATGCGCGCGCCGCCCACCGTCAGCGCGACGCCCGCCTTGACTGCGGAGTTGACCGACACCGCCAGCACCAACGCGCCCGCCGCGACGCCCGCCGCCAGATCGTCGCCGGTCATCCGCGCGATCGAGATCGTCACCGCGTCCACGTCGCTGACGCCCGCCAGCACGGCGGCGGCATAGACGCCCGCCGCGCCGAACCAGTCCTTCAGATAGGCCGTCCCCACCGCCACCACCGCCAGAAACACCGCGAATTTCAGCGCCATGGCCAGCTCCAGCGGATTGGCGTCGGCCGGCGCGTCCGCCGCGACCGCCGCGCCGCGCGCAAAGCCCAGCCGCAGGATCAGCGCGCCCGCGAACCCGGTCGCCGCCATCGCGCCGAGCGGGACGGCCAGCGCCTGCGCCAGCGCGGCGCTGAACGCCGAGGCGACCACGAGCATACGCAAAAAAGTGACCGCCCCCGCCAGCACGGCGCCGACCGCCAGCACCGGCGCAAGCGCGGCGTCGCCCCGCGCCCGCCGCGCAAAGGCCAGCGTGGTCGCGGTTGACGACGCCAGCCCGCCGAGCAGCCCGGTGATCAGCACGCCCAAACCCGCCCCCGCCGCGCGGATCGCCACATGGCCGAAGAACGACAGCCCCGCCACCAGCACCACAGCCCACCACAGCGCATAGGGATTGAGCGCGCTGAACGGCCCGAACCCCCGGTTGGGCAGCAGCGGCAGCAGCACCACCGACAGAACGGAAAGCTGGATCGCGGCGTTCAGTTCATACCGGCGGATGTGTTCGATCCAGCCGTGCAGCGCCGCCTTGAGCGCCAGCAGCGCCGCCGCCGCCACGGCCCCCGCCCCCGCCAGCGCCATCTCGCCCATCGCCGAGGCCGCGCCCAGCGCGAACGCCAGCATCAGCGCGATCTCGGTGGTGATCCCCAGATCGCCGTTCTTGCGCGCAGAGGCGCGATAGCTGACCACGATCACCGCCGCGAGGCCGGCGAAGATCAGCGCGGGCAGGACCGGGCCGGCGCTGAGCGCCAGCCAGCCGCTGAACCCGCCCAGCAGCCCGGTCAGCGCAAAGGTGCGCACGCCGGCCACCCGCACGCCGCTGGGCGTCTCGCGCGCATGCCAGCCACGCTCGACGCCGAGCAGCAGGCCGATGGCGAGCGCAAGGCCGAGACGGCGGAAAAGCTCTAGCTCGTCCATGCCCGATCATGGCGCCGCGCGGGGCGGCGGTTCAAGCGCCTCGGAGACGGGCGGCCCGGCCGCCCTTCCGGCCGATGGCGTTCATCGCCCCTTGCCGGTCACGCCCCGCCGCCGCGCATTTCGCGCGCCAGCCGCTCCGCGATCGCCAGCCGGTCGAGGTCGATCCCGGTGTCCGCGCCCAGCGCGGCGAGCCGCGCCGCCACCGTGCGCGTGCTGACGTTGCCCGGCGCGCCCGGCGCGAACGGACAGCCGCCAAGGCCCGCCACCGAGGCGTCGAAGGTGCGCAGCCCCCGCGCAAAGGCCGCCGCGACGTTGTCCGCCGCCCGCCCGCCGGTGTCGTGGAAATGCCCCGCCAGCCGGTCCGGCCCCGCGACCGGCAGCACCGCGTCCAGCATCGCGTCCACCGTGTCGGGCGCCCCGGCGCCGATGGTGTCGCCAAGGCTGATCTCATAAGCGCCGAGGTCCAGCAGCGCCCCGGCGACCCGCGCCACCGCTACGGGCGGCGTCGGCCCGTCATAGGGACAGGCGATGACGCAGGAGACATAGCCGCGCAAGCGCACGCCGTCGGCCCGCGCGGCCTCGGCCACCGGGGCGAAGCGTGCGAGGCTCTCGGCGATGCTGGCGTTGATGTTGGCGCGGCTGAAGCCCTCGGAGGCGGAGGCGAACACCGCCACCTCGCCCGCCCCTGCGGCGACCGCCGCCCGATAGCCGCGCAGGTTCGGCGTCAGCGCGGCATAGACCACGCCGGGCGCGCGGCGGATTCTCGCCAGCACCGCCGCGCCGTCGGCCATCTGCGGCACCGCCTTCGGCGACACGAACGAGGCCGCCTCGATATGCGTGAGGCCACAAAGCGACAGCGCGTCGATCAGCGCGATCTTGGCGGGCGCAGGGATCGGGCGCGGCTCGTTCTGCAAGCCGTCGCGCGGGCCGACCTCGTAGAGGCGCGCGCGCTCAGCCATCGAACGGCGCGGCGCCGGTAGCGGCGTCACTCTCAGGCGCCAGCGCGGCCAGCAGCGCGCCTTCGGCGACCTGATCGCCCGCCGCCACCGCGACCTGCGCCACCACGCCGTCGCGGGGCGCGCGCAGGGCGTGCTCCATCTTCATCGCCTCCAGCGTCACCAGTCGGTCGCCCGCCGTCACCGCGTCGCCCGCCGCCACATGCACCGCCTTGACCAGCCCCGACATCGGCGCGCGCGCGGCGTCGCCGCCCTGCGCCGCCTCGCCGCCCGCCGCCAGCGGATCGGGGATCGCGAAGCGGTGCGTCCGCCCGTCGCGAAACAGCGTGACAAAGCGCGCATCGGCGACCGGTCGCGCGCCGGTCACGCCGTCGCCAAAGCGCACCGTAAGCGCGCCGTCGGGTCCGGGCGTCGCGGCGAAGGCGGCGTCGCCGGCCGGGGTCTGCGCACGCCAGCCCGCGCCCGCGCGGGTCAGCCGCACGTCGCCGCCCTCCAGCCGCGCCACCGCCAGCGCCGCGCCCCAGGCGCGCCAGCCGTCGCGCGCGCCC
>CAZOZE010000047.1:0-2658 GCA_964584215.1 uncultured Rhodobacterales bacterium | reverse complement strand
GATCCGCATGGAGCACGCGGTGAGCCATGTGGAGATCGCGCAAGCCGTGGCGGCGCGGTTCCTCGCCGCCATCGGCCCGGCGCGGGTGCTGGAGGGCGGCGTGACCATCACCCCGCGCGAAGGCCCGCCGGGACCGGAGGCCCCGCGCGGCCCATCGGCCCCGCGCGGCCCGTCCGCCGCCCCGGCGCCGCGGCGGCCCTATGGCGCGGCGCCGGGCAAGGCGAAGCCGGGATCCAAGCCCGGATCGAAGCCAGGACCCAGGCCCGGGCCGAAAGACGGTCGCTGACGGGAGGCGCGGCGCGATGACGCCATGGGTTCACCTCGACACCGCGCAGGTTCCGGGCGGCGGCGTGCTGAAGCTGGCGCGGCGGGGCGCGGAGTTCTCGATCCGGCTCGACGGCGCGGAGCTGATGAACAGCCGCCTCAGCGGCTCGGAGGCCGCGCTGGCGACGCTGGCCTTCGCGCGGCTGGGGGCGGCGGCGCGGGTGCTGATCGGCGGCCTGGGCATGGGCTTCACCCTGCGCGCCGCGCTGGCCGTCGCCGGGCCGGACGCGCGGCTGGAGGTGGTCGAGATCGCGCCCGCGGTGATCGCCTGGGCGCGCGGGCCGATGGCGGCGCTGCACGGCGACAGCCTCGACGACCCGCGCGTGACGCTGACGCAGGCGGATGTCGCGGCGACCATCGCCGCCGGGCCGGCGCGCTATGACGCGATTCTGCTCGACGTGGACAACGGACCGGAGGCGATGAGCCGCCGGGCCAACGACGCGCTTTACGCCGACGGCGGCCTGCGCGCCGCGCGCCGCGCGCTCAGGCCGGGCGGGGTGCTGGCGGTGTGGTCGGTGGCGCGCGACCCCGCCTTCACCCGCAGGCTGCGCAACGCGGGCTTCGCCACGGAGGAGCACACCGTGCGCGCCAGCGCGACAGGGCGCGGCGCGCGCCACACCATCTGGGTCGCCGCGCGGACCTAGCGCGCGGCCGCGGCGCCCGAAATCGCCGCCCCGGCCCTTGCGCCGGGGCCGTCGAGGCTACGTGGTGCGACCCGGTCGAGGCCCCGGCGCGCAGGCCCGGGCGCTGCATCGGCCCTGCTCGCTGACAGGTCGCATGGCGCCGCCCATGCGGGTTTTTCTGGCCGGAAGCGGCCCCGGCGCCGCAGCCGGAGCGGCGCCGGGGCGCAGGGCGGGTCAGCCCGCGACCAGCGTCGCGAACTCTTCCGCCGTCAGCACGCCGTCGGCGTTGGCGTCGGCGACGGCGAACTGCTCCGCGGTCGCCTCGGGAAACGCCGCCTGAAGCTCGCTCAGCGTCACGGCGCCGTCGCCATCGGCGTCGGTCGCCGAAAATGACGCGCCCTGCGCCAGCGCGGCGCCCGCGATCAGCGCCGCCGCCATCGTCAGCGACGCGGTCTTGAAGGTGGTGGTCATGGCCTGATGCCTCTCTGGTTGGTCCTGGGCGACGACCTACGGCGCATCCGCCGCCGTCGCGAGGACAAGGCTCGGGCGGCGCGGCGGCGATTCCCCGACGCCGGTGTGGTCAACCCTGGGTTGTTTCCGGGCGATGAGGGCGATTGCGGCGCGCGCGCTCAGGCCAGCAGCGCGCGCAACAGCGCGTTCAGCACCGGGCGTCCGGCGTCGCTGGCGATCAGCCGGGCGCCCTCGCGCCGCGCCATGCCGTCGCTTATCAGCGGCGCGATGCGCTCCGGCGCGACGGGGGCGCCGTTCAGCCGCGCGAAACGGTCGAGATCGGCCCCTTCGCTGAGGCGCAGCGCCATCATCAGATACTCTACCGCCTGCTCGGACTTGCTCAGCGGCTCGGCCTCGCAGGCGTCGCCGCGCGTCTCGACCGCCTCCAGCCACGCGGCGGGGTCGGCGGCTTCGACGGTGGCCATGCGCGCGCCGTCGGCCCCGGTGACGCGGCCATGCGCGCCGGGGCCGACGCCGGCATAGTCGCCATAGCGCCAGTAGATCAGGTTGTGGCGGCTCTCGGCGCCGGGGCGGGCGTGGTTTGAGACCTCATAGGCGGGCAGCCCCGCCGCCGCGCAGACCTCCTGCGTGGCGAGATACATGTCCGCCGCGCTGTCGTCGTCGGGGATGCTCAGCCTGCCGCGCGCGAAAAGCTCGCCGAACCGCGTGCCCGCCTCGATGGTGAGTTGATAGAGCGACAGGTGATCGACCGCCATCGCCAGCGCCGCGCGCAATTCCGCCGCCCAGGCCTGCGGCGTCTGGCCAATGCGCGCATAGATCAGGTCGAACGAGACGCGGGAGAACCGCGCGCGGGCGATGTCGAACGCGGCGCGCGCCTCGGCGACCGAGTGGGTGCGGCCCAGCGCGCGCAGGTCGGCGTCGTTGAGCGCCTGCGCGCCCATCGAGACGCGGGTGACGCCTGCGGCGGCGTAGGCGGAAAAGCGCCCGGCCTCGACCGAGGTGGGGTTGGCCTCCAGCGTGATCTCGGCGCCGGGCGCCAGGCCCCACAGAGCATCGACTTGCGCGATCACGGCGGCGACGGTCTCGGGGTCCATCAGGCTGGGGGTGCCGCCGCCGAAGAACACGCTGTCGGCGGTGCGCGGCCCGGTGCGCGCGCGCGCGGCGGCGAGGTCGCTCAGCAGCGCGGCGCGCCAGCGGCGCTGATCCACGGCGGTTTTCGCGACGTGGGAGTTGAAGTCGC
>CAZOZE010000046.1:0-3423 GCA_964584215.1 uncultured Rhodobacterales bacterium | reverse complement strand
CACGCCCGACCGCGCGGCGCTGCGGCGGATCGCGCTGGCCGCGACGCTGATGCAGGTGATGGTGGACGCCCGCGCGGGGCAGGTGAGCGGCAGGCTCGCCAACCACGAACGCCCGGCGCCCTCGGCCTATGTCGCGACGCTGGGCGGCGAAGCCTTCGAGATCGCGGTGGAGGCGACCGAGGGGACGCGCACCGAGGGCCATGGCCTGATCGCGACCGTCGCGGGCGAGGACGCGCCCGCCGACGTCTCGCTGCTCGACGGCTGGCGGCCCGGCGCGGCGCTGGCGCGGGTGTCGGTGGACGACGCGGCGCTGACGCTGAAGGTCGCGACGCTGACCGAGGGCTTCCGCATCCGCTGGCGCGGCGCCGACCTGCGCGTGCTGGTCCGCCCGCCGCATGTGGCGCGGCTGGCGGCGCTGATGCCGCAGAAGGCGGCGGCGGACGCCTCGAAGCATCTGCTGTGTCCGATGCCGGGTCTGGTGGTCTCGATCGCCGTCGCGGAGGGCGACACGGTGCAGGAGGGGCAGGCGCTGGCCACCGTCGAGGCGATGAAGATGGAGAACGTGCTGCGCGCCGAGCGCAAGGGCGTGGTCAGCAAGATCACCTGCGCGCCGGGCGACAGTCTGGCGGTGGACGCGGTGATCATGGAGTTCGAATGAGATGAACGGCGCGCAGGGTTGGCTCGGGCCGACGCTGCGCGCCGCGACTGCGGTTATCGGCTGGCTCTATGGCGACTGGCGCAAGCGCGTGGAGGAGCGGCGCCGCGCCAAGGCGCTCGATATCGAAAAGGCGCTGCGCGCCGAGATCGCCGCGCATCTGCACCAGCTGAGACAATTCGACCTTGAGGAAGATCGTCGCCACACCTGCGCCCTGATCCAGACCGGGGGCGATGGCGAGAACCGCTCGGTGCCGATGCCGCCGCGTCAGCGCCACGACACGATCTTTCAGGCGATGGTCGCCGACATCCATCTGCTGTCAACGCACACGGCCCGGCCAGTGACGCTCCATTACAACCAGATCGTGATGATCGCCGAGATGGCGGAGACCATCCGCTCCGCCGCCTGCGCCGACCTCAAGGTTGCACGCCGCGAGGCGATTTACAGCGATTTGGTGTCGATGCGGGTGACCGCTCCGGCCATGGGCGAGCAGGCGCAAGCGGCGCTTAGCCGCGACATCGCGCGCCTTGAGGCGCCCGCTCCCTGTTCAGCAGCTCGGACGAGGACCCGTCATCCAGCCCTTGGGACGCGCAGGAGACAGGGTCTTCTGCGTCGCCGGGACCGGGCCTTCAGCAATGTTCATGCTCCATACGTCTGCAAAAAGCAGTATATCGCGCAAGGTCGGATCGCGTCTATACTGGCAGTGACAGGTGGCGATGCGATGGCGCGCCGACAAGGTGAGGCGAAGCGATGACCGAAAAACCCACTCTCGACGACTGGCGCCGCCTGGCGGAGCGCGAGGCGAAGCGCGACCCCGACGCGCTGATCTGGAACACGCCCGAGGGCGTGGCGGTCAAGCCGCTCTACACCGCCGCCGATCTGGAGGGACTGGAGGGCCTCGACAGCCTGCCGGGCTTCGCGCCCTTCCTGCGCGGCCCGCGCGCCACGATGTATGCTGGGCGGCCGTGGACGATCCGCCAGTATGCGGGGTTCAGCACGGCGGAGGAGAGCAACGCCTTCTACCGCCGCGCGCTGGCGGCGGGGCAGAAGGGCCTCAGCGTCGCCTTCGATCTGGCCACCCATCGCGGCTATGACAGCGACCATCCGCGCGTGGTTGGCGACGTCGGCAAGGCGGGCGTCGCCATCGACAGCGTCGAGGACATGAAGCTGCTGTTCGACGGCATCCCGCTCAAGGAAATGTCGGTGTCGATGACGATGAACGGCGCCGTGATCCCGGTGCTGGCCAGTTTCATCGTGGCGGGGCGCGAACAGGGCTGCGCGGTCAGCGATCTGAGCGGCACCATCCAGAACGACATTCTCAAGGAGTTCATGGTCCGCAACACCTATATCTACCCCCCCGAGCCGTCGATGCGGATCGTCGGCGACATCATCGAATACACCGCGCATAACATGCCGCGCTTCAACTCGATCTCGATTTCCGGCTATCACATGCAGGAGGCGGGCGCGAACCTGGTGCAGGAGCTGGCGTTCACGCTGGCCGACGGGCGCGAATATGTGCGCGCGGCGCTGGCCAAGGGCATGGACGTGGACGAATTCGCCGGGCGGCTGAGCTTTTTCTTCGCCATCGGCATGAATTTCTTCATGGAGGCGGCGAAGCTGCGCGCCGCCCGCCTGCTCTGGACCCGCATCATGCGCGAATTCGGCGCGAAAAAGCCCGCCAGCCTGATGCTGCGCACCCACTGCCAGACCTCGGGCGTCAGCCTGCAGGAGCAGGACCCCTACAACAACATCGTGCGCACCGCCTATGAGGCGATGGCCGCCGCGCTGGGCGGCACGCAAAGCCTGCACACCAACAGCTTCGACGAGGCGATGGCGCTGCCCACCGAGGCGTCGTCGCGCATCGCCCGCAACACCCAGCTGATCCTGCAGGAGGAGACCGGGATCACCAGGGTGATCGACCCGCTGGCGGGCAGCTATTACGTCGAGAAACTCACCGCCGACATGGCCGCCGCCGCGTGGGAGTTGATCGGGGAGGTCGAGGGCCTGGGCGGCATGACCAAGGCGGTCGCGTCGGGCATGCCCAAGCTGCGCATCGAGGAATCGGCGGCGCGCAGGCAGGCGGCGGTGGATCGCGGCGAGGCGGTGATCGTCGGCGTCAACAAGTATCGCGCCGAGAGCGAGACGCCGGTGGACATCCTCAACATCGACAACGCCGCCGTGCGCGAAAGTCAGGTCGCGCGGCTGAAGCGCATCCGCGAGACGCGCGACGCGGCCGCCTGCGACGCGGCGCTCAAGGCGCTGGAGGCGGCGGCGCGGGGCGACGGCAACCTGCTGGCGGCGGCGGTCGAGGCGGCGGCGGCGCGCGCCACGGTGGGCGAGATCTCCGACGCCATGGAGCGCGTCTTTGGCCGCCATCGCGCCGAGGTGCGCACGCTGGCGGGCGTCTATGGCGCGGCCTATGCGGGCGACGCGGGCTTTGAGGCGATTCAGAAGGACGTCGAGGCCTTCGCGCAAGCCGAGGGCCGCCGCCCGCGCATGCTGGTGGTCAAGATGGGCCAGGACGGCCACGACCGCGGCGCCAAGGTGATCGCCACCGCCTTCGCCGACATCGGTTTCGATGTGGACGTCGGCCCCCTGTTCCAGACCCCCGAGGAAGCCGCCCGCGACGCCATCGACAACGACGTGCATGTGATCGGCGTGAGTTCGCAGGCGGCGGGCCACCGCACGCTGGCCCCGCTGCTGATCGACGCCTTGCGCGCGCAGGGCGCGGAAGACATCCTGGTGATCTGCGGCGGCGTGATCCCGCA
>CAZOZE010000045.1:0-3088 GCA_964584215.1 uncultured Rhodobacterales bacterium | reverse complement strand
GATGAGAAGGAGGCTCTTTGGGGTAAAGTTGCGCGAAAGATGAAGAAAATACCCCATAACGGATACTTGGACATTTGGTTACAAAGAGTAACTGTGCCGCTTGGAATTACGTTTGATAGTGATGAGGCGATCTGCAAAATTGTAAGCGGCGATGCCGCTACTCTTTGGAATAGCGATTGGCTTGATAACGCTAATCTCAGCGAAGGGCTTGATGTGTCTAAGATTGTAATCGGCCAAGCATCGGAGTCAAAGCCAACGATGGAGCCAAAGGAGGTCGAACTTTTCACAATTAATGCAGAGTTTTCTTAAATACAGGGCGCTCGGGTCAGTTTAACATGAATATTACATAAGTTTAATCGATGACTATTTTGTCTCTCAAGCGTCAGCATGAGTCGAGAACTGTCCCATCCCCCCCCTCAAACCGCCCTCCGCGCCAGCGCCACCAGCGCCGCCCTCAGCGACGCCGCGTCCGAGACCGGGGTCATGAACTCCAGGCGGCGGATGTCGTCGCCGCAGGCGAGGTCGGCGCCTTCGGGGTCCAATCCTGTCAGCCGCCAGTCGCCGCCGCGCGCGCCCGCGATCGCGGCGTAGTGGTTCACCGCCTCGGCGTGGTCGGCGTTCATGTGCGCCACCGCCGCCGCCTCGCCCTGCTCCAGGGCCCGCCAGTCGGCGCGCGGCGCCATGTCGGCGGCCTCCAGCGCATAGGCCTTGCCAAAGCCCGCGTTGAAGTCCGCCCCCGCCACGCGCAGCCGGAAGAACCCGAAATCGGCGAAGTCGGCATACAGCGCCGCCTTGGGGTGGCGGGCGAGATAGCGCCGCCGCGCGTCCGCATCCGCCTCGCGCGCCACGCGCTCGGCCACGCACAACAGCGTCAGGCGCGGGTGCGCCAGCGGGTCGCCCTTTCCCGGCTCACCGATCAGCAGCGAACAGCGCCCGTCCTGCGCCAGCGCGGCGGTGTGGGCGGAGAGGGTGGAGGCGAGAAACACCGGCGAGCCGTCCACCAGCGTCGCCAGCGCCACCCGGCTCGCCAGCGGCCAGCCGTCGCCCGGCGCCGCGCAGGCCAGCGCGGCGAAGCGCGCCAGCCGCACCATGCGCTTGGCCTGCGCGCGCGCGCCCTCGTCCACCTGCCGCAACGCCTCCGCCCGCTCGATCATCGCCGCCTCCGCCCTGTCGCGGCCAGCCTTAGCGCGCCGAAGCGGCGGAGAGAAGGCCGTCAGGCGGCGCGCAGGGCCTCGCGCCCGTGCGGGGCGGAAAAGTCCTGATCGGGGCCGATCGGCACGATGCGGGTGGGGTTGATCGTCTCGTGGCTGGCGTAATAATGCGTCACGATATGGTCCATGCGCACCGTCGCCGCCACGCCCGGCTGCTGATACAGCTCGCGCAGCCAGCCCCACAGCGCGGGATAATCCGCGATCTGGTGGCGGTTGCACTTGAAATGGCCGTGATAGACCGCGTCGAAGCGGATCAGCGTGGTGAACAGCCGCCAGTCGGCCTCGGTCACGCGGTCGCCGGTGAGATAGCGGTTGCGGGTGAGCAGCCCCTCCAGCCAGTCGAGGCTCTCGAACAGCGGGATCACGGCGGCCTCATAGGCGGCTTGCGTGGTGGCGAAGCCGGCCTTGTAGACGCCGTTGTTCACCGTGTCGTAGATGCGCGCGTTCAGCGCGTCGATCTCGGCGCGCAGCGGTTCGGGGTGGAAATCCTGCGCGTCGCCGGTCAGCGCGTCGAAGGCGCTGTTGAACATGCGGATGATCTCGGACGATTCGTTGGAGACGATGGTCGCGCGCGCCTTGTCCCACAGCAGAGGCACGGTGACGCGGCCGGTCATGTCGGGTTTCGCCGCCAGATAGACCTCGCGCAGGAATTCGGCGCCGTGGATCGGGTCGGGCGTGACGCCGGGAAAGTCGTCGCGGAACGTCCAGCCGTCCTCGCGCATGTGCGGCGAGACCGCCGAAACGCCGATCAGCCCCTCCAGCCCCTTCAGCGCGCGAAAGATCAGCGTGCGGTGCGCCCAGGGGCAGGCGTAGCTGACGTAGAGGTGATAGCGCCCGGCCTCCGCCCTGAACCCGCCCTCGCCGGAGGGGCCGGGGGCGCCGTCCGCCGTCACCCAGTTGCGGAAACTGGCTTCCTCGCGCCTGAAGGCGCCGCCGGTCTTGCCGGTGTCATACCATTGCGTGCTCCACACGCCGTCGATCAGCAGGCCCATCGCATCCTCCTCTTTGGGCCAGATGATAGTGTCGCTGGCGCGGGGATAAACCGGGCGATTGTCGAAGAACTGTTTCCGCTCAGGCTTTACCGGGGGCGATATGCACCGGCTCCGCCTGCTCGAACTCGGCCACCTTCGCATCATAGCCGGGGTGAAGCGTGCCCATCGCCCGGTCCCAGAACGAGAAGAAGTTGGCGTAGTTGTAGCGGAACTTCTCATGATGCTGGTCGTGGAACGTGGTGCAGACGAACGGCGAGGGAAAGCGCGTGCTGCGGTCTGCGAAGTATTCAAAGCCGGAATGGCCGATCATGCCGTTGATGTGGTCATAGACGCGATGCGCGATCAGCGCGGCGGCGGGGATCGGCAGGACAAGCGGCGCGATCAGGTAATAGCTCTGCATCGCGAAGGCGTCGATCATCGTGTCGGAATAGTTGCTCCACACGGTCGGCGCCACGGAGCGATGGTGCCACAGGTGATGGCGGTAGAGCGGGCGCCAGTGCATCAACCGGTGGCCCCAGTAGAACCAGGCGTCGAACAGCACGATGGAGACGAGAAACATCGCCGCGAACGACCAGACAGAGAGCTCCAGCGGCGCGAACAGCCCCCAGCCGCGCGCCTGCGCCCAGAGGCCGAAGGCGAGGCAGAAGCAGGTGACGGTGAGCGATTTCAGCGACTGGACGATCTCGACGCGCGCACGGTCCTCGCCGCGCCGGGCCTGCTGGATGCGGCGGGCGGGGTTGCGGCGGTTGAGCGCGTCGAGTGCTGCGCCGAGGCCGAAATAGCCCGCGACCGTCGCGCCATAGACGGCGGCCCAGATCATGAGCAGGTCGGAAAGGGCTTCGGTCACGCGCGCCTCCGGATTGCGTGAGACTGAGCTAGCGCCTT
>CAZOZE010000044.1:0-10224 GCA_964584215.1 uncultured Rhodobacterales bacterium | reverse complement strand
CGGCCAGCGCCAGCGCATCGCCATCGCGCGGGCGCTGATGCTCGACCCTGAAATTCTGGTGCTGGACGAGCCGGTGTCGGCGCTGGACCTGTCGGTGCGCGCGCAGATCCTCAACCTGCTGAGAGGTTTGCAGGAGCGGCTGGGGCTGGCCTATCTGTTCATCAGCCATGATCTTTCGGTGGTGCGCCACATGGCCGATCAGGTGATGGTGATGTATCTGGGCCATCCGGTCGAGACCGGCCCCGCCGCGCAGATCTTCGACCATCCCCGCCACCCCTACACCGCCGCGTTGCTGTCGGCGACGCCGGTGGCCGACCCCGAGCGCGAGAAAAAGCGCATCCGGCTGGAGGGCGAACTGCCCTCGCCGCTAAACCCGCCCGAGGGCTGCGCCTTCAACCCGCGCTGCTGGAAGGCCGACGCGACCTGCCGCGCCACCGAACCTGCGCTGATCACCGACGGCGCGCGGCGTCTGGCCTGTCACCACCCGCTCGACGGCTGAGACGCGCGCGGCGGGGGCGGGCCGGCGCGCCGGAACGGGCGCGCGCAGGGTTAGTGAAGTCTTGCCTGCGGCGTCGCGGGGCGCCAGCATCGTGTCAGGGTTGAACCAAAGGGAAAGGCGTCCAGCCATGAGATTGCGTCTGCTTCTGTCGGCGGCCTGCCTCGCGCTCGCAACCGGCGCCAGCGCCATGGCGCAGAGCGTTCTCATGCGCGGCAACGACACCGACCCGGCCACGCTCGACCATCACCGCACCTCGACGGTCGCCGAGGGCAACCTGCTGCGCGATCTCTATGAGGGGCTGGTGGTGGAGGGGGCGGACGGCGCGCTGGTCCCCGGCGCGGCGGAGAACTGGACCGTGTCGGACGACGGGCTGACCTACACTTTCGCCCTCCGTGAGACCGCGCGCTGGTCGAACGGCGACCCGGTGACGGCGGAGGACTTCGTGTTCGCGCTGCGCCGGATCATGGATCCCGCCACCGGCGCGGGCTACGCCAGCGTGCTCTACGCCATCGCGGGCGCAGAGGCCGTCAACACCGGCGGCGCGGCGCCCGAGACGCTGGGCGTGCGGGCGGTGGACGCGCGGACGCTGGAGATCACGCTGGCCAACCCCACGCCGTATTTCCTGAACCTCCTGACCCACCAGACCGCGCTGCCGCTGCACCGCGCCAGCGTCGCGGCCCATGGCGACGCCTTCACCAAAGCCGGCAATCTGGTGAGCAACGGCGCCTTCATGCTGGAGAGTTTTGTTCCCAACGACCGCATCGTGATGGCGAAGAACCCGAATTTTCACGACGCCGCCAACGTGGCGCTGGACGCGATCAACTATATTCCGTTCGAGGATCGCTCGGCCTGCCTGCGCCGGTTCGAGGCGGGCGAGGTGCATATCTGCTCCGACGTGCCCGCCGAACAGATGACCTACATGCGCGAGACCATGGGCGGCCAGCTGCGCGTGGCGCCGTATCTCGGCACCTATTACCTGCCGATCAAGACCACCAAGCCCGCCTTCAGCGACCCGCGCGTGCGGCAGGCGCTGTCGATGCTGATCGACCGGGACTTCATCGCGCGCGAGGTGTGGCAGGGCACCATGGTTCCCGCCTGGTCGTTCGTGCCGCCGGGCATCGACAACTATCTCGACAACCAGCCGCTGCTGGCCTACCGCGACATGGACCCGCTCGACCGCGAGGACGCGGCGCTTGCATTGCTGAAGCAGGCGGGCGTCGATCCCGCCGCGCTGTCGATCGAGCTGCGCTACAACTCGTCCGAGAACAACAAGAACACCATGGCCGCCGTCGCCGACATGCTGTCGCAGGTCGGCGTCTCCGCGCGCCTGAACGAGATGGAAGGCAGCAGCTATTTCAACTATCTGCGCGAGGACGGGGATTTCGACATGGTGCGGGCGGGGTGGATCGGCGACTACAGCGATCCGCAGAACTTCCTGTTCCTGTTCGAAACCGGCGTCTCGTTCAACTATCCGCGCTGGTCGAACGCGGAGTACGACGCAAGGCTGCGTGCGGCGGCGAAGGAGACCGACCTCGCCGCCCGCGCGGCGCTGCTGGCCGAGGCGGAGCAGATCTTTCTGGAGGAGGTTCCGGCGATCCCGATCCTGTTCTACTCCTCGCGCGCGCTGGTGTCGGACCGGGTTTCGGGCTGGGAGGACAATCTGCTCGACAGCCACGGCTCGCGCTGGCTGAGCCTGAACTGACGCGCGCGGCGGCGCGCGGGGCGCCCGGCGGATGCTCGCCTATAGCCTGCGCAGGCTGATGAGCGCCGTGCCGACGGTGTTCATCATCGTCACGCTGACGTTCTTCATGATCCGGCTGGCGCCCGGCGGGCCGTTCGATCTTGAGCGGCCCATCGACCCGCTGATCATGGCCAATCTCAACAAGGCCTATAACCTCGACGCGCCGTTGTGGCGGCAATACCTGAGCTATATGGGCAATCTGGCGCAGGGTGACCTCGGGCCGTCGTTCACCCGGCGCGATTTCACGGTGAACGACCTGTTCGCGACCGGGCTGCCGGTGTCGATCCTGCTGGGCTCGCTCGCGCTGCTGATCGCGGTGGCGCTGGGCACGGCGCTGGGCGCGTGGGCGGCGGTGCGCCAGAACAGCGGGATCGACTATGCGGTGGTGGGGGTGGCGACCTTTGGCGTGACGACGCCGAATTTCGTGGTGGCGCCGCTCCTGAGCCTGCTGTTCGGCGTGGTGCTGGGCGTGCTGCCCGCAGGCGGCTGGAGCGGCGCCGACCCGCGCTACTGGATCCTGCCGATCGTCACGCTGGCGCTGCCGCAGGTGGCGGTGATCGCGCGGCTGGTGCGCGGCGCGACCATCGAGGCGCTGCACGCCAACCATGTGCGCACCGCGCGCGCCTATGGCCTGCCGGGGCGGGTGGTGCTGGTGACCCATGCGCTGCGCGCCGCGATGCTGCCCACCGTCTCCTATCTCGGGCCGACGGCGGCGGGGCTTCTGACCGGTTCGGTGGTGGTGGAGACGATCTTCGGCATTCCCGGCGTCGGGCGCTATTTCGTGCAAGGCGCGCTGGGGCGCGACTATACGCTGGTGATGGGAACCGTGGTGGTGATCGCGGTTTTCGTGATCCTGTTCAACCTCGTGGTCGATCTGCTCTACGCGCTGCTCGATCCGCGCGTGCGCTACGACTGATGCCCGACGCCGCCCCCGATGCTGCGCCTGCGCCTGCCGGGCGGTCGCTGTGGCAGGACGCCTGGGCGCGCTTGCGGCGCAACCGCGCTGCGGTGGCGAGCGCGGCGGCGCTGCTGATCCTCGCGCTGGTCGGCGGTCTGGGGCCGCTGGTCTGGCCGCACCCTTACGACCGGGTCTATGGCGCGTTCGTGCGCGTGCCCGCAGGCTTTGCGGCCCACCCCGCTCCGGAGGCCGCGCAGCCCGCCTTCGCGCGCGCGCTGGCGCGCACCCGCCTCGATCACGGCCCGGTCACGCAGGAGGGGCGCGCGCTGCGGGTGAGCTTGCGCGGCGACAAGCCCATCGACCCGCGCATCCTGCGCATCTTCCAGCGCTCCGACCTGTTCACCGACCCGGCGCTGACGCTGGCCGACGACGGCCTGAGCGGCGAGCTGACGGTGACGGTGGCGCGGCTCTATTTCGTGTTCGGCACCGATGCGCTGGGGCGCGACGTGGCGGCGCGGATCATGGTCGGCGTGCGCATCTCGCTGGCCATCGGCGTGCTCGCCTCGGCGATGGCGCTGTTGCTGGGGGTCGGCTACGGCGCGATCTCGGGCTATGTCGGCGGGCGGGTGGACAATGTGATGATGCGCATCGTCGATATCCTCTATTCGCTGCCGTTCATCTTTTTCGTGATCCTGCTGGTGGTGTTCTTCGGCCGGTCGATCTTCATCATCTTCATCGCGATCGGCGCCACCGAGTGGCTCGACATGGCGCGCATCGTGCGCGGCCAGACCCTGTCGCTGAAGCGGCAGGAGTTCGTGCAGGCGGCGGAGGCGCTGGGGGCGACGCGCGCGGGCGTCCTGCGGCGTCACATCATCCCCAACACGCTTGGCCAGGTGGTGGTGTTCGTCACGCTGCTGGTGCCCAAGGCGATCCTGCTGGAGAGCCTGCTGTCGTTTCTCGGCCTCGGCGTGCAGGAGCCGCTGACCTCGCTGGGCCTGCTGATCTCGGAGGGCGCGTCGAACATGCGCGGCGCGTCGTGGCTGCTGATCTGGCCTGCGCTGACGCTGACGCTGATCCTGTTCGCGCTGAATTTCCTCGGCGACGGCCTGCGCGATTCGCTGGACCCCAAGGACCGATGAGCGACCCGATCCTCAGCATCCGCGATCTGCGGGTCGATTTCGAGACCGGCGACGGCGCGGTGGCGGCGGTGCGCGGCGTCGATCTGGACGTGCGCGCGGGCGAGACGGTGGCCATCGTCGGCGAGTCCGGCTCGGGCAAGAGCCAGACCGCGATGGCGGTCATGGGGCTGCTGGCGCAGAACGGGCGCGCGACCGGTTCGGCGCGCTATCGCGGACAGGAGCTGCTGGGGATGCCTGCGCCCGCGCTCAACCGTATCCGCGGCGCGAAGATCACGATGATCTTTCAGGAGCCGATGACCTCGCTCGACCCGCTCTACCGCATCGGCGCCCAGTTGGCCGAGCCGCTGCGCCACCATCTGGGCCTCAGCCGCGCCGAGGCGCGGCCGAGGATCGTCGAGATGCTGCGCCTCGTCGGCATCCCCGACCCCGGGCGGCGCATCGACAGCTACCCCCACGCGCTGTCGGGCGGTCAGCGCCAGCGGGTGATGATCGCCATGGCGCTGGCTTGCGGCCCCGACATCCTGATCGCCGACGAGCCGACCACCGCGCTCGACGTGACGATTCAGGCGCAGATTCTCGCGCTTCTGGCCGATCTGCAAAAGCGGCTCGGCATGGCCATCGTGTTCATCACCCATGACCTCGGCATCGTGCGCCGCTTCGCCGACCGGGTGCATGTGATGCGCGCGGGTGAAGTGGTCGAGGCGGCGGAGACCGCGCGGCTGTTCGCGGCGCCGCGGCATCCCTACACGCGGCTCTTGCTGGACGCCGAGCCGACCGGGCGCAAGGCCCCGCCGCCGCCGGCGGCGCCGGTGCTGCTGGAGGGCGCGGGCGTCGGCGTGACATTCGCCATCGGCGGAAGCCTGCTGCGCGCGCCGACGCCGCTGCGCGCGGTGCGCGACGTGTCGCTGCGGCTGCAGGAGGGGCAGACCATCGGCGTCGTCGGCGAGTCGGGGTCGGGCAAATCGACGCTGGGCCGCGCGCTGTTGCGGCTGGCGCCCGCGCAGGGGCGGATCGTCTATCGTGGCGCGGAGCTGCCGCTGGCCGCGCAGGCGATGCGGCCCTTGCGCCGCGAGTTGCAACTGGTGTTTCAGGACCCGTTCGGCTCACTGTCGCCGCGCATGACGGTGGGGCGGATCGTCACGGAGGGGCTGCTGATCCACGCGCCCGCGCTGTCGGCCGCCGAGCGCGACGCGCGCGCGGACGCGGCGCTGGCGGAGGTCGGGCTGGACCCGGCGATGCGCAACCGCTACCCGCACGAGCTGTCGGGCGGTCAGCGCCAGCGGGTGGCGATCGCGCGGGCGGTGATCCTCAAGCCGCGCGTGGTGGTGCTGGACGAACCGACCTCGGCGCTCGACCGTTCGGTGCAGAAGCAGATCGTCGATCTGCTGCGCGACCTGCAGGCGCGCCACCGGCTGTCGTATCTTTTCATCAGCCACGATCTGGCGGTGGTGCGCGCGCTCTCCGACCATATTCTGGTGATGAAGGAGGGCCGCGTGGTGGAGCAGGGCGCGACCGACACGATCTTCGACCGCCCCGCCGAGGCCTATACCCGCGCGCTGATGGCGGCGGCGCTGGCCACGGAACGCTTCGACGCGGGCGTGTCCGGCGCGCCGCTCAACCGGCGGTGAAACGACCCCTTGCATTTTATGTTGCAGTGCAGCATATGGAGGGCACGACCTGAGGCGGCGCGGAAAGTCGTGCGGCCCTGATCTGAAACAGGAGATGCACCATGGCTAACAAGAACCCGTTCGCGTTCGACGCCGACAAGATCGCCGAGATGTTCAAGACCCCCGACCTCACCAAGATGTTCGAGGGCATGAAGCTGCCCGGCTTCGACATGACCGCGATGATGGACACCCAGAAGAAGAACGTCGAGGCGCTGGTCGCCGCGAACCGCGCCGCCGCTGCGGGCTATCAGGACTTCTACAAGAAGCAGATGGCGATCTTCGAGGAGACGATGAGCGCCGCGCAGGCGCAGATGGCCTCGATGGGCGAGAACCTCGGCCCCGACGCCGCCACCAAGCAGGCCGACCTCTACAAGGTCGCCTTCGAGAAGGCGCTGGCGAACATGACCGAGCTGGCCGAGGCCGCCAAGAAGGCCAACGAGGAGGCGTTCGCGATCGTCTCCGCGCGGGTCAAGGAGAGCCTGGCCGAGCTGCAGGCGCTGGCCCCCAAGGTCTGACGCCGACAGAAATACGAGGGACCGTGAGGACCGCGCGCCAGCAATGGCGCGCGGTTTTCGTATGTGCTTGACAGCGGCGGCGCTGGCGCAAGGGTATGGCGCTCAGGCGAAAAGGGGGGGCGCATGGCCACGTTCGACGATTTCCTTGAGATCGACATTCGCGTGGGCCGGGTGATCGACGCTCAGCCGTTTCCGCAGGCGCGCAAGCCTGCGCTGAAGCTGCGCATCGACTTCGGGCCTCGGATCGGGGTGAAAAAATCCTCCGCCCAGATCGTCGCGCATTACCCGCCCGAGGCGCTGGTGGGGCGGCAGGTGCTGGCGGTGGTGAATTTTCCGCCGCGCCAGATCGGGCCGTTCGTCTCCGAAGTGCTGACGCTGGGGGTGGCCGATGCGGCGGGCGAGGTGATTCTGGTCGCGCCGGACGCCGAGGCGCCGCTGGGCGCGCGGCTGCACTGAGCGGCGCGCGCGTCAGCTCGCGCCGAGGCCGAACCGCCGCTCGAACGACGCGCCGTCGGTGTCGGTCAGCCGCACCCGCAGCGCCTGCGCCGCATGCGGGCGGTCAAACGCCATCTGCGGGTTCTCGCTGAGCGAGATCGAGCCGGTGAGGCTGAACAGCGGCGTCTCGTCGGCCCAGACCTCCAGCGTCTCGATGAACCGCGCCGGGCGGTGGAGCAGGGTGATCTGGTCCATCTGCATGCCGGATTTGCCGGGATGGCTGATGCTGAGCCGCACCCGGTTGGCCGCCGCGCCGTGCGCGCGCAGCGGGTCGGCGGAGCGGCGGGGCGGCGGGGCGGCGAGGGTGACGACCCCGGCGCCGTCCTCAACCCCGCGCGCGCCGCAGAGTTCCGCCCGGATCGGAGGCCAGGCCCCTTCCGCGGCGGCGAGCGCCGGGGCGGCGATCAGGCAAAGGGCACGCCGGGCGCGGCGCATTGGCGTTTCCCTCCGGCGTTTTTCGGTGTTCGCCGTCACGATTGCGTGGAATGCGCGGCCCCCGCCACGAAAAAAATCGTTGGCGCTATTGCATGGCGGGCGCCGCGCCGCGCTTGCCGTTGACCCAGTATCCGGCGTATTCGGCGCCGCTGGCGTAGCGCATCACGCCGTAGCCGTGGCGCTGTCCTGCAAGAAACGCCCCCTCATAGACGTCGCCGTTGGGATAGCGCGCGACGCCCTCGCCCTCGATCTCTCCCGCGTTCCATGCGCCTTCGTATTCGAAGCCGTCCGGCAGGATCAGCCTGCCCGCGCCCTGCCGCTGGCCCTCGACGAAGTCGCCGTCATAGACGCCGCCATCGGCGTAGCGCGCCACGCCGCGTCCGTGCGGCTGACCGGCTCGCCAGCCGCCGGTGTATTCATAGCCGTCCGGGCTGGTGAGCACGCCCTCGCCCTCGCGCTGGCCCGCCTTGAAAGCGCCTTCGTAGCGCAAGCCGTCGGCGGCGGTCGCCACGCCCGCGCCCTCGATCGCGCCCTTGGCCCAGTCGCCCTCATAGCCGCCGCCGTCGGCGTAGTCGATGCGGCCTTTCCCGTGCGGCAGGCCTTCGGCGAAGGCGCCGCGATAGACCGCGCCGTTGGGATAGCGCGCGACGCCCGCGCCGACGATCGCGCCCTCTACCCAGTCGCCCTCATACACATAGCCGTCCCGCGCGACGAAGGTTCCCGCGCCGTGGCGGCGCCCGGCGTGGAAAGCGCCGCGATACGAATCGCCGCTGGCGTAGCGCACCTCGCCCTCGCCCTCGCGCAACCCGTCCACGAAATCGCCTTCATAGACGTCGCCGTTGGGATAGGTCGCGACGCCCCTGCCGGTCATGGCCCCGTCGCGCCAGTCGCCCGCATAGCGAAAGCCGTCGGCCAGCATGATCTCGCCCTGGCCTTCGCGCACCCCCTCGACGAAATCGCCGGCGTAGATCGAGCCGTCGGGATAGCGCACCTCGCCGCGCCCGTGCGGCGCGTTCTCCGCCCAGCCGCCCGCATAGCGATAGCCGTTGGGCCGGGTCATCACGCCTTCGCCGTGGAAGGCGCCTTCCCTGAAGCCGCCCTCATACACCATGCCGTCGGCCTGCTCGGCGCGGCCCTGGCCTGACATCAGGCCCTTGTCCCAGTCGCCCTCGTAGGAGCCGCCGTCGGCATAGACGATCCGCCCGCGCCCGTGCGGCGCGCCGTCCCTGAAGCCGCCTTCATAGACCGAGCCGTTGGGATAGCGCGCGACGCCCTGACCCTCGATCCGCCCGTCGATCCATTCGCCGGTGTATTCATAGCCGCCGGGCAGGCGAAAGGCGCCGACGCCGTGCTGCTTGCCGTCGCGGAACTCGCCCTCATAGACGCCGCCGGTGTCGTATTCCTTGACCGCGACGGCGCCCGGCTCCTGCCCCACGGCGGCGAGCGCGGCGAGCGCCACGAGGGCGAGGGCGGCAAGGCGGGTGAGCATGGCCGTCATGGGCCCGGCGGTTCCTCTGTCGTGACGCGCGCAAGCGGACGCGCTTTTGACGCAAAGCCAGTATCTTGAAGCGGCGTTTGGAAACAAGCGGCAATTGAGACAAACCAACCGGCTTGCGCGCGCGGCCGGTTGCGGGCGATACCTCGCGCGATCTCTCAGGAGCGGCCCATGACCGTCACCCGTTTCGCGCCCTCGCCGACCGGCCTGCTGCATGTCGGCAACCTGCGCACCGCGCTGTTCAACGCGCTGCTGGCGCGGCGCGGGGCGGGCCGCTTCATCCTGCGGCTCGACGACACCGACACGGGCCGCAGCGAGGACCGCTTCGCCGACGCCATCCGGCGTGATCTGGCCTGGGTGGGGCTGACGTGGGACGCGGAGGCGCGCCAGTCCGACCGGCTGGACCGCTACGCCGCAAGCGCCGACCGCTTGCGCGCGGCGGGGCTGCTATATCCCTGCTACGAGACGCCCGAAGAGCTGGAGTTCCGCCGCCGCGCCCAGCGGCTTCAGGGCCGCCCGCCGGTCTATGACCGCGCCGCGCTGGCGCTGGACGCGGCCGCGCGCGCGGCGCTGGAGGCCGAGGGGCGCAAGGCGCATTGGCGGTTCCTGCTGGAGGATCGGGAGATCGCCTGGGACGACGGCATTCTCGGGCCGCAGCATGTGGCGGCGGGGGCGGTGTCGGACCCGGTGCTGATCCGCGAGGATGGCACGGTGCTCTACACGCTGGCCTCGGTGGTGGACGACGCCGAAATGGGCGTCTCGGACGTGGTGCGCGGCGCCGACCATGTGACCAACACCGCCGTGCAGATCCAGATCTTCGCCGCGCTGGGCGCGCCGCCGCCGCGCTTCGCGCATCACTCGCTGCTGACCGGGCCGGGCGGCGCGGCGCTGTCGAAGCGCGAGGGGGCGCTGTCGCTGGCCGATCTGCGGGCGCAGGGCGTCGAGCCGCTGGCGCTGGTCGCGCTGCTGGCGCGGCTGGGGTCGTCGAAGGACGTGGCGCCGGTCGCCAGCCTCGCCGAGGCCGCCGAGGGCTTTGCGCTGGCCGACTTCGGCGCCGCGCCGGTGGCGTTCGACCCCGACCAGCTGATGCGACTGAGCGCGCAGGCGCTGCGCGGGCTGGACTTCGCGCAGGTCGCCGACCGGCTGGCGGGCTTTGGGATCGCCGGGCCGAAGGCGGCGGCGTTCTGGGTGGCGGTGCGCCCCAACCTTGACCGGCTGGCGGACGCCGCCGACTGGTGGGCGATCGCGCAAGGGGCGGCGCCGGTGATCGCCCCGGAGGACGCCGACTTTGTGGCGCAGGCGCTGGCCGCGCTGCCGCCGCGCCCGTGGGGGCCGACGAC